>NZ_LDNX01000132.1:0-71269 GCF_001027955.1 Kocuria sp. SM24M-10
GGTCTCGGGGCGCTGGTCGCGGGAGCCGCCGCGCGGCTGCTCGGAGCGGTTCTGCCCGCCGCGGCCGCGGCGGCCGCCGGACCGGCCGGCGCCGGAGCGCTGACCGCCCGCCGGACGGCCCTGGGCCTGGACGGGCTGCGGCACGTAGGCGACCTTCTCGGCGCGCTCGCCCACGAGCTCGGTCACGGCCGGGGAGCCGACGGTCACGGTGTCGAAGTTCGCGGTGACGCCCGCGGCCTTCATCAGCTGGGTGACCTCGCGGCGCTCCTCCTTGGTGGCCACCGTGACCACGGAGCCGGAGGCGCCGGCGCGGGCGGTGCGCCCGGAGCGGTGCAGGTAGGACTTGTGCTCGGTGGGCGGGTCGATGTGCACGACCAGCTCGACCTCGTCCACGTGCACGCCGCGGGCGGCGACGTCGGTGGCCACGAGCACCCGCACGTCACCGGCGGAGAACTGCGCCAGGTTCCGGTCGCGGGCGTTCTGCGAGAGGTTGCCGTGCAGGTCCACCGCCGGGATGCCCATCTGGGTGAGCTTGCGGGCCATCTTCTTGGCGCGGTGCTTGGTGCGCGTGAACATCACGCGGCGCCCGGTGCCGGAGGCCAGGGCCTCGATGAGCTCCTGCTTCTCGTCGGCGTCGACCACGAGGACGTGGTGGTCCATGGTGGACACGGCCGCCTGCGGGGCGTCCACGGAGTGCTTGACCGGGTTGGACAGGAACTGCTTGACGAGCTTGTCCACGCCGCCGTCGAGGGTCGCCGAGAACAGCAGTCGCTGCCCGCCCTGCGGGGTGCGCTTGAGGATGCGGGTGACCACGGGCAGGAAGCCCATGTCGGCCATGTGGTCGGCCTCGTCGATGACCGTCACCCGGACGTCGTCCAGCGTGAGGATGTTCTGCTTGAGCAGGTCCTCGAGCCGGCCGGGGCAGGCGATGACGATGTCGGCGCCCTTGGCCAGCGCCTTCTCCTGGTTCTTCTGCGAGACGCCGCCGAAGATCACGGTGGTGGTCAGCCCGGCGGCCTCGGCGATCGGGGCCACGGTGCGGTCGATCTGCGTGGCCAGCTCGCGGGTCGGGGCCAGGACCAGGCCGGTGGGCCGGTTGGCGCGGCGGGCCGCACGGGCACCGTTGCCGCTCAGCCCGGCGAGCCGGGACACGAGCGGCAGCGCGAACGCCACGGTCTTGCCCGAACCGGTCTTGCCGCGGCCGAGCACGTCGCGGCCGGCCAGCGAGTCGGGGAGGGTCTTCTCCTGGATGGGGAACGCCTGCTCGATGCCCTGCTGGGCGAGGACGGCGGAGAGGGCCTTGGGCACGCCAAGGTCGGTGAAAGTAGCCAAAACTGGGATACGTCTTTCGATCGGATGTCCCGGCAAGGGGGTAGCGCGCCGGGTTGCGCCGAATGACTCCTGGAGCCCCTGCGAGCGGGCTGAGACCGTCTGGAACGGTGCCACGCTGGAAGAAGAACGGGGTGCTCGACGCCTGCCTGCTCACCCGGGGACGGGGAGCAGTGCCATATGCAATACGACTCACCCTACAGCACGGGCGTTCCGCCACCACCCGGATGTGGCGGAGGGCACGTCCGCGGCCGCCCGTCGCTCCCGCCGCGGCGGCCACCACGATCGGGTGCGGCGGGCGGGCGCGTCGGACGCGAGCGACGGACGAGAGTGACGGACGGAAACAGCCCGCGAGAGCGGCGGGCGGTCCGGCTACAGCGCGGTGTAGCCGCCGTCGACCAGGTAGTAGCCGCCGGTCATGAACGAGGCGGCGTCCGAGAGCAGGAACGTGGTCAGGGCGGCGACCTCCTCGGGGCGGCCGAGCCGGCCCAGCGGGTGCTTGGCGGCGAGACCCTGGAGCACCTCCGGAGGCGCGCTGTTCAGCAGCGGGGTCTCGATGTAGGCGGGACCGACCGCGTTGACGCGCACCCCGCGCTGCCCGTACTCCACCCCGGCCTGCTTGGTCAGGCCGACCACCCCGTGCTTGGCCGCGGTGTAGGCGCTGTTGCCCGCGGCCGTGGCCACGGTGCCGTGGATGGAGGCCATGTTGACGATCGCCCCGCCGCCCGCCTGCTCGATGGCCGGCAGCTGGTAGCGCATGCCGAACATCACCGCGTGCAGGTCGATCTGCACGGTGCGCACCCAGGCGTCGAGGTCCGATTCGCCGACGGCGTCCGTGGACCCGCCCACACCGGCGTTGTTCACCGCCAGGTGCAGGCCGCCGTAGGTCTGCTGGGCGAACTCGACCGCGGCCTCGCAGTCCTCGGGCTTCGCCACGTCCTGGCGGAAGCCGGCGGCGTTGCCGCCGGCGGCCATGATCGCCTGGACGACGTCGTCGATCCTCCGGGTGTCGATGTCCGTGACGACGACCTTGGCGCCCCGCGCCGCGAGGTCCTTGGCGCAGGCCTCGCCGATGCCGGAGGCGGCGCCGGTGACGAGCGCGACCTTGTTCCTGAGGTCAGTCATGTGCTTCTCCTGCCGTGTGTCCGCTGGGCCGGACCGGGTGGGCCGGCGTCCCCAGTCTCTCCGGGAACGGCGGGGTGCGCGAGGAGGACGGGGGCGCGTTCGCGCCGCCCGCCCGTCCCGGACGGCCGGGGCTCAGGCCTCGCCGTCGTCCTCGGTCTTCTCGGCGCCGCGCGCCTGGCGCAGCGCGGCGGAGTCCGCCTCCTGGGCGGCCTTCTGCTCGCGCACCACCTCGGTCAGGAGCTTGGTCATCTCCTTGGCCACACCGGCCGCGGACTGGGGGTTCTGCCCGGTGACGAGGCGGTCGTCCACCACGACGTGCTCGGTCCAGTTCGGCGCCGTGCGCACGTCCACGCCCTGCTCGACGAGCTTGTCCTCGAGCAGGAAGGGAACCACGTCCGACTTGCCGACCTCGTCCTCCTCGGCGTTGGTGAACGCGGCCACCCGGCGTCCCTCGACGATGCGCAGTCCGGTGGAGAGCTCCACGTCGACGAGTCCGGCCGGTCCGTGACAGACGGCGCCGACGATCCCCCCGGCGTCGTGCACGGCGGCCACCAGCGACTGCAGGTCGGGATTGCCGGCGAAGTCCCACATGGTGCCGTGCCCGCCCACGAGGTAGACGGCGTCGTACTGGGCGGGGTCGACCACGCTGATCCGCGGCGTGTTGTACAGGGAGGCCCGCACGGTCTCGTCCTCGAGGTACTGCTGCTGGACCTCGTCGTCCTCGTCCTTGCCGTCCTGCGGAGGCTGTCCGCCGGCGATCGAGGCGAAGTCGACGACGTACCCGGCGTCGCGGAAGACCTTCCACGGGTGGGCCGCCTCGCCGACGTAGTAGCCGGTGGGCTCCCCGGTGTCACCGAGGGTGTCGTGGCTGGTGAGAACGAGCAGAACCTTCTTCATGGTCTCGATGTCCATGTCTGTCCTTCCGTCGGGTGGCAGGACGCGGAGGGCGTCCCGCGGGCGGATGGCCAGCCTAGGCGCCGCCGGGAATCCCGGGGCGGGGTGTACGCTGCGGGCCGATTCCGCCCGGAGGGCGCAGAGCCGCCCCTGATAGGGTCATTGACGACTCAATGACCCTGTTCCCCACCCCGAAAGGACCGACCATGAGCCTCTCCAACGCGATCCTGCGCGGCGTCTCCGGCGCCTACCTGCTGCAGTCCGGCTACGGCAAGAAGGACCTCCCCACGGAGGCCGCCGCAGGTCTCCAGCAGTTCGCCGCCACCGGCGTCCCCCAGTTCAAGGAGTGGGACGCCGACGCCTTCGGCAAGTTCGTGGCCTACTCCGAGATGGGCATCGGCGCCGCCCTGCTGACGCCGTTCGTCAACAAGCGCCTCGCGGGCCTGGCCCTCGGCGCCTTCTCCGCCGGCCTGCTCGCGATGTACTTCCGCAACCCGGACATGACCCAGGAGGACGGCATCCGCCCGACCGAGGCCGGCACCGGCCTCTCGAAGGACGCCTTCCTGGCCGCGATCGCCGCGGCCCTGGTGGTCTCCAAGTAGTCACGGCCCCTCAGGGACCCCGCGGGTGCCGCACGTCCGGACGGACGGGCGGCACCCGTTTCACATCTCCCTCCGGAGGCGGGGCGCCGCGTCTTCCCCGGACGGGGGCGCCGCGCAGTCCTTAGGACGTCCGAGGCGGCCAGGACAATGACGTCATGACGACGACGTCGCACCGCCGGTCCCGTCCTGTTCCGGGCCCGGGCGGCACCGCTCCCGCCGGGGAGCGGGTGCTGGACACCGACGTCCGGGCCGAGGTCCGGGCGGTCGTCGGGCAGCTCGTGGACTCCGCGGCCGCCCAGGCACGGGAGGCGGGGCGCCAGCTGCGCTGCATCTACCGTCTGTGGCTGCTGGCCTGGGAGGACCGTGAGATCGACTGGGTCTCCTCCGCGGGGCTGATGCCGTCCGCGGCCGACGACCTCGTGTGCTCCCTCCTGGAGACCGAGGACCAGCTGGTGCGCGACGTCGCCGACGAGATCGGCCCGGCGCTCCACCTGCCGGCGGGCACGGCGCTCGACCGCGTTCGCGAGGCCCTCGTGCTGGGGCTGCACCTGCCCGGAGCCCTCGAGGCGCTGGAGGCGGGCCGCTTCAGCGCCCGCCATGCCTCGGTGATCGCCGACCAGTGGCGGGAGCTGGTCGAGGACGCTCCGCCGGGTCAGGAGGCACCCCCGGCCCTCGTGCGGCGGCTCGCCGACGACCTGGTGGAACGGGCTCCGCACTGCACGGTGGCGCAGCTGCGCGCGTGGTCGCGACGCCGCCGCGCGGCGCTGCTGGCGGAGACCCACGAGGCCAGGCACCGGGCGGCCCGCGCAGGACGCCGCGTGTGGATCGAGCACGGCGAGGACGGCATGGCTTTCCTCCACGCGCTGCTCGACGCGCCCACGGCACTCGCGGTGCAGGACCGGCTCGACGCCCTCGTGGCGCTCCTCGGCCCCCAGGAGGCGGCCGCGGCGGCATCCGGCCCGGCAGGCTCCGGGCCGGCACAGCCGGGCGGGCAGGCGCGGCCCGGCGAACACCTCCCGTTCGCGGACATCGCCGAGGCACCGGGCGCCGCGGACCACGCCGCCGGCACCGGGCGGCACGCGGCCGGCCGGACCGAGGCCCAGCTTCGCGCGGACGTCCTCGCCGATCTCCTGCTGGCCGGAGAGGTCTCCGACGACCCCTCGTTCCCGCGCGACGTGCGCGGCCAGGTCTGCGTGACGGTCCCGGTGCTCACCCTGCTGGGACCACGTCCCGACGGCCCTGCCGAGGGGGTGCCCGACGACGCGCCGGTGCTCGCCGGCCACGGCCCGATCAGCGCGGAGGCGGCCCGCGAGCTCGCCGCGGGCGCATCGTCGTGGCAGCGCATGCTGACGCACCCCCTCACGGGCGCCGTCCTCGACCACGACCGCACCAGCTACGCCGTGCCCGCCGATCTGCGCCGCCTGCTGCGGCTGCGCGACGGGACCTGCCGCTTCCCCGGATGCCGTCGGCGGGTCGAGCGGTGCGACCTCGACCACACGGTGGCGTGGCAGGACGGAGGGCGGACCGCCGCGGACAACCTCGCCCACCTGTGCCGCCACCACCATCTGGTCAAGCACCGCCACGGTGCGCTCGGCCGCTGGTCGGTGCGGCACCTGGGGCCGGCGCGCTCCGGTGGAGCGCTCGAGTGGACGTCGCCGGCCGGGCGGACGTACCGGACCGTCCCGGACCCGTCGGCCGGATGGCCGTGGACCGGGACCTCCGCCGCGGCGTGGGCGCCGGAGGCGGCAGACCCTCCCCCGTTCTGACCGTCGGGTGCCCGAGGTGCGCCTCAGTGCCGTGTGAGCACCGGGGCCGCAGCCTCCGACAGTGCGGACCGCCGGACACCACGGTGCCCTCAGTGCCGCGTGGGCACCAAAGCCGAAACCCCCGACCGCGCCGGCCGGCGGAGGCAGGCCGCAGCGCCGTATTGGGCACCAGGGCCGCAGCCTCCGACACCGCAGGCCACCGCAGGCCACCGCACATGGCCTGCAGCGCGGCGTGTGCGGCAGGCCGGCCCCCTCCCGACGGCGTCGTCGATCCCAGGGCTCCTGCTTCTCAGGCGGGGGACCGACCCGGGTCCTGCTCGGTGGCCTCGACCGCCACCCGGTAGGCCATGGTGTGGGTCTCGTCCGGTTCCAGGTGCACGGCCTCGGCCTGGACGTTGGCCCCCTCGACGCACACGAAGTCGGTCCAGCCGTCCGCGCCGATGTCGGACATGGCGGCCGCCTGCTCCGCCCACGGGTTCCACACCACGGTGTTCCGCGAGTTCTCCTTGCGGATGCGCAGGACGCGCCCCAGGACGGGATCCACCACGGAGACCTCCGCGTCCGAGCGGTAGACGCGGTCCGTCTCGCCCTCGAGGTGGAGCGCGCCCTCCTGGACGCAGTCGTCGCGGTCCAGCACCTTGTCCCGGTAGCCGGCGCCGTCGAGGCCCTCCACCCGGATCTTCCGCGCGTCCCCGACCACCAGGTAGGCGTGCAGGGCCTCCTCGACGTCGAAGGCCCGGTCGTCGGTGTTCGTGATGCTCAGCTCCAGGGACAGCTCGGTCCCGAAACGCACCACGTAGTACGCCTCGAAGCGGTAGGGGAACTGCTCGCGGTGGGCCGGATCGGTGACGTCCTCGTCGGTGAGCCGGTAGACGACCACGGCCTCGTGGTCGGAGGACTCCCGCGACTCGACGTGCCACGGGAGCGTGCGCGCGAAGCCGTGCTTCGGCGCACGGCCCCCCGCGGCCCCGTCGGCGAACCACGGGAAGCAGATCGGGACGCCGCCGCGCACCGGGGTGCCTGTCTCCAGTGCCGTGCTCGGGGACAGCCACAGCACCGGTGCCTGCCCACGGGGGATCCAGTCGGTCACGTGGGCGCCCTGGTCGTAGACCGCGCCGGTGGCGGCCGCGCAGGAGAACGGGCGAGGGGCGGGAAGTCGGCTCATGCCCTCAGGCTAGACCGAGGGCCCGACCCCCGTCAGGACGTCGGGCCCTCGGGCGCCGGCGTGCCGGGCGCCGGTGCGTCAGACGCCGGTGCGCTCGTAGGAGTCGATCGCGCCGGGGCGGCCCTCCATGAACGCGTCGATCTGCTGCCGGTTCGCCCGCAGCTGCGGGTCGTGGTCCAGGTAGTGCTTGGTCTCCCGGGCGATCAGGCCGGACAGGATGAGCAGGCCCACCAGGTTGGGGATCGCCATCAGCCCGTTCATGACGTCGGCGAAGTTCCACACCACGGCCAGCGGCACCGTGCACCCGACGAAGACCACCGCGGAGAACACCAGGCGGTAGGGCATCACCGCGGCGACGCCGAAGAGCCGCTCCATGCAGCGCTCGCCGTAGTACGCCCAGCCGAGGATCGTGGAGTAGGCGAACAGGACCAGGCCGACGGTGACCACGATGTGCCCCCACTGCCCGGGCAGGCCCTGGCTGAACGCGTCGCCGGTCATGGTGGCGGCGAAGTCCGCGCCCTGCTCCCACACCCCCGTGGTGATGAGCACGAGGCCGGTGCAGGTGACCACGATGATGGTGTCGATGAAGGTCTGCGTCATGGACACCAGGCCCTGCCGGACCGGGTGGGTGGTCCGGGCGGCCGCCGCGGCGATCGCGGCCGAGCCCATGCCGGACTCGTTCGAGAAGATGCCGCGTGCCACGCCCATCTGCACGGCCAGCATGATGGCCGACCCGGCGAAGCCGCCGACCGCCGCCGTGCCGGTGAAGGCGTCCGTGAGGATCAGGACGACGGCCTGCGGGATGGCGGCGACGTTCACGATCAGGATGAAGAGCGCGCCCAGCACGTAGAACAGGATCATGAACGGCACGAACCCCGCCGTCACCTTGCCGATGGACTTGATGCCGCCCACGAGCACGGCCAGGGTCAGTGCCGCGAGCACCACGCCGGTGATCCAGGTCGGCACGCCGAAGGAGCTCTCGACGTTGGAGGCGATCGAGTTGCCCTGCGTCATGTTGCCGATCCCGAACGCGGCCAGGGCGGCGGCGATCGCGAAGAAGATCGCCAGGAACTTGCCGAACCCGGAGCGGATGCCCCGCTCCAGGTAGTACTGGGGGCCGCCGGAGATCTCGCCCTTGGCGTCCGTGGTGCGGAACCGCACGGCCAGGAAGGCCTCGGAGTACTTGGACGCCATGCCGAGCAGGCCGGTGACCCACATCCAGAACAGCGCGCCGGGGCCGCCGATCGAGATGGCGGTGGCCACGCCCACGATGTTGCCGGTGCCCACGGTCGCCGCGAGCGCCGTGGTCAGCGCCTGGAACTGGGAGACGTCGCCGCCGTGGGCGTCCTCGTCCTTGCGCTCGAACAGCGCCAGGCGCAGCGCGGATCCGAGCCGCTGGAACTGCAGCCCGCCCAGCCGGACCGTGAGGTACAGGCCGGTGAGGAGCAGCAGGGGGATGAGGACGTACGGCCCCCAGATGATGCCGCCCAGCGTGCCGAGGGCAGTCTCGATGGATTGGAGCATGTGTTCTCCCGTGGGTGTCGGGTGGGTGGTCGAGCGGAGACCGGTCGAGGGTGTGATCTCCGTCTCTGCAGGAGGCATTGAATCACAGGTCCGGCGGTCCGCAGGTCAGGGGCCGGAAGGCCGGCTGCCGGTCACGGATCCGGAGGCCCTCCGCGATGTGGTCCCGGCCCGCCTCTCCCCGGAGACGGGCCGGCGGAGGGGCTCGGTGCTCCCGGCGGCCGGCGGGAGCACCGAGCGGCGAGCAGCACGGCACCCACGGCCAGCAGGGAGCACACCGCCATGGACACGGCCATGGGCACCGCGCTGTGCTGCCCGGCCAGACCGGTCAGCGGGCTCACGAGACCGCCGATGAGGAACTGGACCAGCCCGAGCACCGCCGAGCCGGCGCCCGCCCGGCCGGGCACGCGCGACTGGGCCAGCGCCACGGCGTTGCCGAGGATGAACCCGATGCAGGTTTGGCTCACGAACAGGTGGGCCAGCGTGGTCCACCCGGTGATGCCCGCGAGGACCAGGACGAGCCCCACCACGTTGACCGTTCCCATGACCACGAGGGCGGTGCGCAGGACCGGCCCGGGCTCCGTCCTGCCGACGAGCCGGGTGTTGACGAGGGCCCCCAGGATCGAGCCGCAGGCGTTGACCGCGAAGATCACGGAGTAGCCCAGCGCCGAGTAGCCGAGCACGTTCTGCACCACGAAGGAGGAGGCGGAGATGTAGGAGAACAGCGCCCCGAACGCCGCTCCGAAGGCCAGCGCGTAGCCCATGAAGGACGGGGTGCGCAGCACGCGCCAGGAGCCGCCGACGACGGCCCCGACGCCGCCTCGGTGCCGCCGGTGCGGCGGCAGGGTCTCCGGGACCACGAGGACCGAGCACGCGAGCATCAGCAGCCCGAACGCGGCGAGCGCCCAGAACACGGTCTGCCACGGAGCCACGGTGGCGATCACCCCGCCCAGCAGAGGGGCCACGACCGGGGCCAGGGAGGTGATGGTGGCGAGCACCGAGAAGAGCTGGGCGGCCCGGCGTCCGGAGGCGATGTCCGAGACCACGGCCCGGGCGATCACCACGCCCGCCGCTCCGGCGGCGCCCTGCACCGCGCGCAGCGCGATCACCGTGCCGACGCCGGGTGCGAGGACCACGGCCACGGAGCTGAGCAGGAACAGCACGTTGCCGGCGACCATGAGCCGGTGCCTCCCGAGCACGTCCGAGACCGGGCCCAGCAGGAACTGCCCCAGGGCCATGCCGATCATGTAGCTGGTGAGGGTCAGCTGCACCGCGGAGGTCGAGGCGCCGAAGTGCGCGGCCATGGCCGGCATGGACGCGAGGTACATGTCCGTGGCCATGGGGCTGACCGCACTGAGGATGCCCAGTGCCGCCACCAGCACGACCCGGTCCGCCCTGCCGCTGAGACGCAGACGGGAACGGACCGGCTGGCCGGGGGTGGGTGAGCTCATGGTGGGTCGGTCCTCGGGAAGGGGCGTGCAGGGGCGGGTGCGGGTGGTGATGGTGGGTGCGGGGGCGGAGCGGGGACGGGGCGGCGGGCGCCGCTGTGGATGCGTGGCAGGGCGCGGGTGCAGCCCGGTTCATGCTATCGGCGCCGGTGCGGCGAGAATGTCCTCATGAGACTCGCCGTGTACACCGGGGCCTCCCTGGGCTCCGACCCCCTGTTCGCCGAGGCCGCCGCGGCCTTCGCCACCGAGCTCGCCCGCCGCGGGGTGGGCGTGGTCTACGGCGGCGGCCACGTGGGACTGATGGGCGTCGTCGCCGACGCCGCCCTGGCCGCCGGCGGCGAGGTGATCGGGGTGATGCCGCGCTCCCTCGTCGAGGACGAGACGGCCCACACCGGCCTGACCGAGCTGCGCGTCGTCGGGACGATGCACGAGCGCAAGGCGGAGATGGCCCGCCTCGCGGACGGGTTCGTGGCCCTGCCCGGAGGGCTCGGCACCCTGGAGGAGATCTTCGAGGCGTGGACCTGGCTGCAGGTGGGGGTGCACGCCAAGCCGGTCGGCTTCCTCGACGTCTCCGGGTTCTGGGGGCCGCTGCTGGACGCGGTCGCGGCGATGTCCGCCGCGGGGCTGGTGCGCCCGGAGTACCGTGACGCCGCCGTGGTCGCCCGGGACGCGGACGAGCTGCTGGCCCGCTTCGCGGTGTGGGAGGCGCCTCGCCGGCGCTGGGCCGAACCGCTCCTGCCGGACAGCGCCACCGGACCGGTCCGGCCTGCGCCTAGGATGTAGGGCGATGACCGAGCACACTCCCTCCCCCGCCGACACCCCTGCCGAGCCGCCTGCCGACGAGGCCGCTGACGTGAGCGCCGAAGAGGGCGCCGCAGGAAGCGCCGAGACGACGTCCGAGGATCCTGCCGAGGAGGCCGCCGGAGAGCACGCCGAGGGCGTCGGCCAGGGCCCCGTCCCGGAGGCCTTCCACCGCCGGCCGTACTCCTTCGTGCGCCGCGGTGACCGCCTGACCGCCCGCCGCCAGAAGGCGTGGGACGACTGGGCGCCCACGCGCGTCCTGGACGTCCCGCGCGTGCGCACCGACACCTCCGTGCACCCCGACCACGAGTTCGACGCGGCCGCGGCCTTCGGGCGCGAGGCTCCTCTGGTCGTGGAGGTCGGCTCCGGGCTGGGCGAGGCCGTCGTGCACGCCGCCGCCCAGGATCCCGCTCGCGACTACCTCGCCGTCGAGGTGTACAAGCCGGGGATCGCGGACCTGCTGCTCAAGGCGGGCCAGGCCGGCGTGGACAACGTCCGGGTGGTCCAGGCCAACGCCCCCGAGGTCCTGGAGCACATGCTGGCCCCCGCCTCGGTCGACGAGCTGTGGGTGTTCTTCCCGGACCCGTGGCACAAGACCCGCCACCACAAGCGGCGCCTCGTCTCCCCCGCCTTCGCCGATCTGGCCGCACAGGTGCTCGTCCCGGGCGGGCTGTGGCGTCTGGCCACGGACTGGCAGGAGTACGCGCTCGTGATGCGCGAGGTCCTGGACGCCGCCCCCCGGTTCGAGAACCTGCACCCGGGTCCGCTCGCCGACGACGAGCACCCGGACGTGGGCTGGGCCCCCCGCTGGGAGGGCCGGGTCCTGACGAGCTTCGAGCGCAAGGCGCAGGAGGCGGGACGCGTGCCGCGCGACCTGACCTACCGCCGGCTTCCGTGAGCGTGGCAACCTCCCCGGACGGCTTCGTCGTCGTGCCCCCGGGGGATCCCCGCACGCGGCCGCTGCTGGAGGGCCTGCACCGGGAGTACGTGGCGCGCTACGGTCCGTCGATCGGCGCGGAGGAGATGGAGCACCACCCCGTCGACGAGTTCCGGGCCCCCACCGGAGGCCTCGTGCTGCTGCTCGAGGGCGGGCTGACGGTGGCCGGCGGCGCCTTCCGGCGGCACGACGACGTCACGGCCGAGCTCAAGCGCATCTGGACGGATCCCGCCCACCGCCGGCGGGGGTACTCCCGGCGGGTGCTGGCCGAGCTCGAGCGGCTCGCCGCCGCCGCCGGCTACCGGCGGATCTACCTCACCACCGGCAACCGCCAGCCCGAGGCCTCCGCCCTCTACCGGAGCACCGGGTACGTCCCGCTTCCCGGTGTCGCCCACAGCTACGTGGACGGCGTGTACGACGTGGGCTTCGAGAAGCACCTGCGCTGAGCAGCACCTGCGCGGCCCAGCACCTGCGCTGAGCAACAGCTGCGCGGCCCAGCACCTGCGCCGAGCGGCGCCCGCGCCGGGGCGCGGACGCCCGGAGCGCCCGCCGTCCGCGCCGCCGGCGGGCGGCTCAGCGCTCCTGCTGCCGCGGCGGCCGGTAGAGCACCACGGCCTGGGAGATCTTGCGGGCCCGCGGGCGCGAGCCGCGGGCCATCCGCACCACGTCCCCGCCGATCCCGGCGGCGAAGATCCGTGAGGACTCCTCGGCCCGCTCCCGGGCCTCGTCGAGCTCCTGGGACAGCTCCGCCACCCTCGCCTGCAGGGCCGCGACCTGGTTCTCCAGCTGCAGGATGCGCCGGATGCCCTCCAGGGACACGCCCTGCTGGGAGAGCACCTGGATCTGCTGCAGCTTCTCGATGTCCCGCTGGGAGTAGCGCCGCGCCCGGCCCGGAGCGCGGGAGGGCTTGACCAGCCCGAGCCGGTCGTACTGGCGCAGCGTCTGCGGATGCATCTCCGCGATCTCCGCGGCCACGGAGATCACGAAGAGCGGCTGGTCGGCGTCGAGAGCCATCTCAGACCCGTGCCTTCGTGGCCAGGCCCGCCCGAGGGTCGTCGTCGGCGGTCGCCTCCGCGAACGCGCGGACCGCGGCCTCGGCCGCCTCGTCCAGGTGGGCGGGCACGTGCACCTCCACGGTCACGATCAGGTTCCCCGTGCCCTTGGCCGTGTTGAACCCGCGGCCCTTGACGCGGAAGCGCCGGCCCGAGGAGGTCCCGGCGGGCACCTTCAGCCGCACCGTGCCGCCGTCCAGGGTGGACACGTCCACGGTGGCGCCCAGGGCCGCCTCGGGGAAGCTGATCGGCACGGTGACCTCGACGTCGTCCGTGCCGTCCACGCGGGTGAAGAACGGGTGCGAGCCCACGTGCACGGTGACGTAGAGGTCGCCGGGTCCGCCGGGGCCGGAGTGGCCCTTGCCGGCGAGCTTCAGCTTCTGCCCGTCGCGCACCCCGGCCGGGACGCGCACCGTGGTCTCCTGGCCGTTGCCCCGGCGCAGCTTCACGGTGGTGCCCTGCACCGAGGAGCGGAACGGGATGGAGGTCTCCGTGCGGATGTCCTCCCCGCGGGCGGGCGGGGCCTGGTAGCCGGCCCCGGGGGCGCCGTAGCCGCCCGGGCCGCCGAACTGCGAGAACAGGTCCTCGAAGCCGCCGGCCCCGCCGAAGCCGGCACCGCCGGTGGAGTAGCTGGTCCGCCGGCGCCGGCCACCGCCGCCGGCGCCGAAGATGTCCCCGAAGAGGTCCTCGAAGTTCGCCGAGCCGCCCGCGCCGGCCGGGCCGCCGGCCGTGAAGCGGGCACCGGAGCCCATGGCCCGGATCGCGTCGTACTGCTTGCGCTCCTCCGGGTCGGAGAGCACGGAGTTCGCCTCGGTGATGTCCTTGAACCGCTGCTCGGCCTCCGCGTCCCCGGGGTTCTGGTCGGGGTGGTACTGGCGGGCGAGCTTGCGGTAGGCCTTCTTGATGTCCGCCTCGGACGCGTCCTTGGAGACGCCGAGAATGCTGTAGAAGTCCTTGTCGATCCAGTCCTGGCTGGCCATGACGCCTCCTTTCTCTGGGGCCGGTGGGGGTCCTGACGAGCAGCACCCGGTGGAAGTCCTTGAGTCGCCCCGGCGCGGTGCCGTGGCTGGGGGGACGGGAGGGGAGGCCCGTGGACGGGCCTCCCCTCCCGCGCCGGTCAGGCCGGGCCCGGCCTCACTCGGCGACGGCGACGGCCACCTGGGCCGGCCGCACGACGCGCTCGCCGATCCGGAAGCCGGAGCGCAGCACCATCGAGACCTGGTCGGGCTCGACCTCGCTGGTGGGCTGCTGGAGCACCGCCTCGTGGACGTTCGGGTCGAACGTCTCGCCGACCGCCCCGATGCGGGTCAGTCCCTGCCGGACGAGGATCTCCTCCAGCTTGTTCGCGATCGACGCGAACGGGCCGTCGGTGAGGTCCCCGGCCTGGCGGGCCGCGTCGATGTCGTCGAACACCGGCAGCAGGGTCTGCAGGAGGTCGCCGGTCACGAACGTGCGCAGCTGCTCCTTCTCACGGGCCGTGCGGTGCTTGAAGTTCACGAACTCGGCCTGCAGCCGGCGCAGCTCCTCGAGCCGCTCGGCGGCCAGCGCCGCGGACGGGTCCTCCTCCGCGGCCGCACCTGCGTCGGCGGAGCCGGCGTCGGTGGACTGCGGGGTCGAGAGAATGTCGTCCACGGTCAGGCCCTCCGGCCCGGCCTCCTCGGGGGAGCCGGGACCGGAGTCCTGCGCGGCCTGCTCGTCGGGGTTCCCGGCGGAGTTCTCGAAAGCGTTCTCCGCCGGGTTCTCGTCGGGTCCTGGCGTGGGATCGGGCATGCTCACTTCTTCTCGTTCTCGTCGTCGACGACCTCGGCGTCGACGATGTCCTCGTCGCCTGCCGCGCCGGTGGCGTCGGCGCCGGAGGCGCCCTCGGCGCCGTCGGCCTGCGCCTGCGCGTAGAGGGCCTCGCCGAGCTTGGTCTGGGACTGCTGGAGCTTGTCGTAGGCCGACTTCACGGCCGCCTCGTCCTCACCCTCGAGCGCCTGCTTCAGGGCGTCGACGTCGGCCTGGACCTCGGACTTCACGTCCGCGGGCAGCTTCTCGTCGTTGTCCTTCAGCAGCTTGTCCACGGAGTACGCCTGCTGCTCCGCGTTGTTGCGCAGGTCGGCGGCCTCCCGGCGCACCCGGTCCGCCTCGGCGTTGGCCTCGGCGTCCTTGACCATGCGGTCGATGTCCTCCTTGGAGAGGGAGGACCCGCCCGTGATGGTCATCGACTGCTCGGTGCCGGTGCCCTTGTCCTTGGCGGAGACGTGGACGATGCCGTTGGCGTCGATGTCGAAGGTGACCTCGATCTGCGGCATCCCTCGCGGGGCGGGGGCGATGCCGGTCAGCTCGAAGGTGCCCAGGTTCTTGTTGTCCCGGGTGAACTGGCGCTCTCCCTGGAAGACCTGGATGGACACGGAGGGCTGGTTGTCCTCGGCGGTGGTGAAGGTCTCGGACCGCTTCGTGGGGATGGCCGTGTTGCGCTCGATGAGCTTGGTCATCACGCCGCCCTTGGTCTCGATGCCCAGCGACAGCGGGGTCACGTCGATCAGCAGCACGTCCTTGCGGTCGCCCTTGAGCACACCGGCCTGGATCGCGGCGCCGACGGCGACGACCTCGTCCGGGTTCACGCCCTTGTTCGGCTCCTGGCCGGCCAGGCGCTGCACGGTCTCGGCGACCGCGGGCATGCGGGTCGAGCCGCCCACGAGGACCACGTGGTCGATGTCGGACACGGAGATGCCGGCCTCGGCGATGACGTCCTTGAACGGCTTCTCGGTGCGCTCGAGCAGGTCCCGGGTCAGCTCCTCGAACTTGGCGCGGGTGAGGCGCTCGTCCAGGTGCACCGGGCCCTCGGGGGTCACGGAGAGGTACTGCAGGGAGATGTTGGTGCTGGTCGCGGAGGACAGCTCCTTCTTGGCCTGCTCGGCGGTCTCCTTCAGCCGCTGGAGGGCGATCTTGTCCTTGGACAGGTCGGCGCCGGTCTTGGACTTCACCTGCGACAGCAGCCAGTCGACGATGCGCTGGTCCCAGTCGTCGCCGCCCAGCCGGTTGTCACCGGCGGTGGCGCGGACCTGGATGGTGGAGAAGTCGTCCTCGTCCTTGCCGACCTCGAGCAGGGAGACGTCGAAGGTGCCGCCACCGAGGTCGAAGACGAGGATGAGCTCGTCCTCCTTGCCCTTCTCCAGGCCGTAGGCCAGGGCCGCGGCGGTCGGCTCGTTGACGATGCGCAGCACGTTCATGCCCGCGATCTCGCCGGCCTCCTTCGTGGCCTGGCGCTCGGCGTCGTTGAAGTACGCCGGGACCGTGATCACGGCGTCGGTGACCTTGTCGCCCAGGTAGGACTCGGCGTCGGTCTTCAGCTTCATGAGGATGCGCGCCGAGATCTCCTGCGCGGTGTAGTTCTTGCCGTCGATCTCCTTCGACCAGCCGGTGCCCATGTGGCGCTTGACCGAGGCGATGGTGCGGTCGACGTTGGTGACGGCCTGGCGCTTGGCGATGTCGCCGACCAGGGTCTCGCCGTCCTTGGAGAAGGCGACGACGGACGGGGTGGTCCGGTTGCCCTCGGCGTTCGCGATGACGGTGGGCTCGCCGCCCTCCAGCACGGACACCACGGAGTTGGTGGTGCCGAGGTCGATTCCTACTGCACGAGACATGGAGTGTTCTCCTTCGGGTCGAGCTGAACCGGGCGGGCCGTGACGGCCCCGTTGAGGTCCCGGAGGTCTCAGGTCTTGAGTTTTCCTGGCTCAAGTCTGCCATGCGACCGGCCGGTGTCAAGTCGACTTGAGTCGACCCGACTCAATTTCTCTGCGGTGCCTGGCGTGAGAGCGGATCCGCCCCCTGCTGCCGGGAGAGCTCTCCGGTAGACTGGGCTGCTGCGCCCGGGCCTCCGGGCCCTCCTCGACATCCCCGGGCCCGCCCCCGGGTCCGCCCCGCACGCCCACGCACGCATCCCGACACGACACCGCACGCACCCGACACCGCAGGAGCCTCCGTGAGCACCACACCACCCCATACGCCGCAGTCAGAGAGCCCGAACGGCTCACCCCACCGGCCCAAGCCGCGCGAGGTGCTGCGGGAGATCAACTATCCGCACGGCATCCACCCCGCGCTGGTCCCCGGCATCGCCGTGGAGGACCAGAAGCTGCGATACGGCACGGACAAGGTGGTCTTCCTCGTCACCGCCGCGCTGATCGTGGCGTTCATCGCGTGGGGCGTGCTCTCCACCGAGTCCCTGACCGCCGCCTCCACCGCGGCTCTGGGCTGGGTGACGGGCAACGCCGGCTGGTTCTTCACCGCGCTGTCCACGGCCGCCGTGCTGTTCATGCTCGTCGTCGGCTTCAGCCGCACCGGCCGCATCCCGCTGGGCATGGACGACGAGAAGCCCGAGTACTCCTTCTTCTCGTGGCTGGCCATGCTCTTCGCCGCGGGCATGGGCATCGGCCTGATGTTCTACGGCGCCTCCGAGCCGCTGAGCCACTTCGGCGCGGGCGTCCCCGGCTTCGGCGCGGATCCCGGGTCGGAGGAGATGACCGTCTACGCCCTCGTCCAGACGGCCTTCCACTGGGGTCTCAACCCCTGGGCCATGTACGCCGTGGTCGGCTCGGCAGTCGCCTACGGCGCCTACCGCCGCGGCCGTCCCCCGCTCATCAGCCGCATCTTCGTGCCGCTGATCGGCCAGCAGCGCGCCGAGGGCAGCCTGGGCCGGCTCATCGACGTGTTCGCCATCTTCGCGACCCTCTTCGGCACCGCGGCCTCCCTGGGGATCGGCGCGCTGCAGATCTCGCGGGGCCTCGAGATCGTGGCCGGGTGGGGCCCGCTGGGCAACGGCGGCCTGATCGCGGTCATCGCCGTGCTCACCGCCGCCTTCGTGGTCTCCGCCGTCTCCGGTGTGGCCCGCGGCATCCGCTACCTGTCCAACACGAACCTGCTGCTGGCCTTCCTGCTGGCCCTGTTCGTGTTCGTGGCCGGGCCCACCGTCCTGATCCTGGACCTCGTGCCGGCCGTGTTCAGCACCTACCTGCAGGAGTACCTGTGGATGACCGGGCAGACCGGCGGCTGGGGCGAGGACTCGACCGCCTTCGCCGGCGGCTGGACCGTCTTCTACTGGGCGTGGTGGCTGTCCTGGTCCCCGTTCGTCGGCATGTTCATCGCCAAGATCTCCCGTGGCCGCACGCTGCGCCAGTTCGTGACCGTGGTGCTCGTGGTGCCCTCCTCGATGTGCGTGCTCTGGTTCGTGGTCATCGGCGGCACCGCCATGTACCTGCAGCGCACCGGGACCGACCTCGCGGCCGCGGGCGGCCAGGAGGCCGTGCTGTTCGGGATGCTCGACGCCCTGCCCCTGGGCGCGATCACGTCGGTGCTCGCCATGGTCATCATCGGCATCTTCTTCGTGACCAGCGCGGACTCGGCGTCCATCGTCATGGGCACCCTGTCCCAGCGCGGTCGGCCCGAGCCCAACCGCTCCATCGTCGTGTTCTGGGGCCTGTCCCTGGGCGGCATCGCAACGGTCATGATGCTCGTGGGCGGCGACGACGCCCTGACCGGGATGCAGAACCTCGTGACCGTCTCGGCCCTGCCGTTCGCGGTGATCGTCGCCTTCCTGATGGTCTCCTTCTACAAGGACCTGCGCAGCGACCCCGCCACGATCCGGCACGAGTTCGCCGTCACGGCCGTGCGCAAGGCCGTGATCCACGGCATCGAGGAGCACGGCGACGACTTCGCCCTCCAGGTGGAGCACGCCCCGGGCGCCCGGGCCGCCGGCGAGACGTTCGACTCACACGACCCCGCCGTGACCGACTGGTACCGGCGCGTCGACGAGAACGGCCAGGAGATCGACCTCGACGCGGAGACCGGATCGCGTGCGGCCCCGGACGGATCGGTCCTGAACCCGGACGGATCCCGCCAGCACCCCGATCGGCCGCACCCGGAACCGGAACCGGCACCGGACGCGGATCTCCCGCTCCGTCAGGACCGGGACCGCACCTGACCCCCCAGGACGAGAAGTGCGGCCGTCGCCTCCGGGCGGCGGCCGCACTTCTCGTCCCGGCCCCGTCCGGCTTAGACTGCCCGCTATGTATTCGATCGTGGCCGTGTGCACCGGCAACATCTGCCGCTCGCCCATGGCGGAGTTCGCCTTGCGCCGCGCCTTCGAGGCCGCCGGTCTGGGCGAGCGCGTGCGCGTCGACTCCGCCGGCGTGAGCGACGAGGAGCTCGGCAACCCGGTCGACCCGCGGGCCGGGGACCTGCTGCGCCGCGAGGGGCTGGACGCCTCCGCGCACGCCGCCCAGGCCTTCGACCCGGCCCGGTTCGCGGACCGCGACCTCGTGCTCGCCCTGGACCTCGTCCACTGGCGGCGCCTGCGCGCCCTCGCCCCGGACGCTCCCGGCGCCGAGAAGGTGCGCCTGCTGCGGGAGTTCGACCCCGCCGTCGCCGGCTCCGAGCACACCGAGCTGGGCATCTACGACCCCTGGTACGGGGGCGCCGAGGACTTCGAGACCACCTACGGCATGATCGCCGCCGCCGTGCCGGGGGTGGTCCGCGCCGTCGCCGGGGAACTGGACGCCGCGGTCCCCGGCACCGGCCGCGCCCGGGACGCCGGAGACGCGTGATCGACATCGAGCTGGAGGTGGACGCCGCGGTCGCCGCGGCCCACCCGGCCGGCACCAACCTGGCCCGGCTGCTTCCCACCCCCACCCGACGTCCCTGGCTCATCGGCATCGACGGGCGCTCGGGCGCGGGGAAGACGACCCTGGCCGAGCAGCTCGCCGAGGTGCTCCGTCCCGTGCGGGACGTGACCCTCTTCCACATGGAGGACCTCTACCCGGGTTGGGACGGTCTCCGCCCCGGCACCCGGACCTACGTGGAGGAGGTCCTCACCCCTCTCCGCGCCGGCCGGGACGCCGAGTGGAGCGCCTGGGACTGGGTCACCGGGTCCCCGGGCACCCCCCGCCTGACACGCGTCGCGGAGGTCGTCGTCCTGGAGGGCGTCGGGGCCTGCTCGGCCGCCGCCCGGACCCTGCTGGACGTCTCGGTCTGGGTCGAGCTGCCCACCGCGCTGCGCTACGACCGGGCCCTGAGCCGGGACGGCGCGTACTACGCCGAGCACTGGGAGCAGTGGGCCGCCCAGGAGGACGCCTACCTGGCGGATGACCACGTCTGGGAGCAGGTCGACGTCCTGCACCCCGGCCCCGTCCACTGAGCG
This sequence comes from Kocuria sp. SM24M-10, assembly GCF_001027955.1. NCBI lineage: Bacteria > Bacillati > Actinomycetota > Actinomycetes > Micrococcales > Micrococcaceae > Kocuria > Kocuria sp. SM24M-10. Next base: position 19,818 of record NZ_LDNX01000132.1, read on the forward strand.
GGCGCCCGCACCGACAGGAGACAACCGTGACCAGCACCGTCGTCGTCCTCGACGCCGCACACCCGGAGGGGGTCCTCGCCGACCCGGCCGTCCCGCTCGTGCGCGTCGACGACCAGGGACTCACCCGCGGGGACGGGGTGTTCGAGAGCCTGCGCGTCGTCGACGGGCGGGTGCAGAAGTTCGCCGTCCACCACCGGCGCCTGTCCGCCTCGGCGCGCCTGGCCCAGCTCCCCGTGCCCTCGGCGCAGGTGCTGCGGCAGGCCGTCGAGCTGGGGCTCGCCCACGCGGCCCCCGGCGGGGACGGAGGGCTGGGCGCCGAGCACAGCGTCAAGGTGGTCGTCAGCCGCGGCACCCCCGAAGCCGGCCCGTGGTCGTGGGTGGCCGTGAGCCCCGTACCGGAGTCCACCTTCCGGCAGCGCCGGGAGGGAGTCTCCGCGGTGCTGCTGCCCCGCGGCCACGACCCGGCGCAGGACGCCGCGCATCCGTGGCTGCTGCCCGGGGCCAAGACCCTGTCCTACGCGATCAACATGGCCGCCCTGCGCCATGCCCGTTCCCTCGGCGCGGACGAGGCGATCTTCACGGCCCCGGACGGCCGGATCCTGGAGGGCGCCACGTCCTCCGTGGTCTGCGCCCGCGTGCGCGAGGGCGTCCGCACCCTCGTGACCCCGGAGCCCTCGCAGGGAATCCTCCCCGGCACCACACAGGCCACGATCTTCGACGCCGCCCGGCGCGACGGCTGGGAGCTGGGCCACGGACCCCTGCAGTCCGCCGACCTCCTGGTGGCGGACGCCCTCTGGCTCGTCTCCAGCGTGCGGCTCGCCGTACCGGTGCGCCGGCTCGACTCCCACCCGCTGCCCGTGGACGCGGAACTCACCCGCCTCGTGACGGGCTGGGTGGCCCGGGCGTGACGGGCACGGCCGCGCGACCTGCAGGGGCGAAGGCCGTGACGGGTGGGGACACGCAGGCCTGACGGGTGGGCGACAGGCATCCGCAGGCGTGTCGCCCCGGCCTCAGGCCCAGATGAACCGGTGCGTCCCGAGCAGGACGGAGGCCACCGGTCCCGCCACGGCCACGGCGGCGCACCCCGCCAGCACCACGGCGTCCCTCCAGGAGTGTCCCGGGACCCGGGCCCACGTGCGCGGGCCCGCGCCGAAGCCGCGCGCCTCCATGGTCACCGACAGCCGCGTGGCACGGCGCAGGGACTGGACCAGCAGGGTGAACGCCTGCCCGCCGAACTCCCGCAGCACGCCCACCGGGCCGTGCCCCGAGCCGGCGCCGCGGGCCCGGCGGGCCATCGCCAGCGTGGACCACTCGGTGAGCATCACGCCCACCAGGCGCAGGGCCGCCAAGGAGGCCAGCACGAACCGGGCGGGCAGCCGCAGCGTCTGGGCCAGTCCGTCGGCGAGGTCCGTCGGATCCGTGCTGAGCACGACGAGCAGGCCCGAGAGCGCCAGCGCGAGCCCGCGCAGGGCGATCGCCGCGCCCGCGGCGACCGACCCGGCCGAGAGCTCGGTGATCCCCAGGTCGAGCAGCACCGGCCCGGAGTCCTCGGCGAGCAGCGCCGTGCCCCATCCGCTCACGAGCGCCGCGAGCAACAGGGGCCAGGCGCGCAGCAGCTGCGCCGGCGGGCGCCGTCCGGCCAGCGTCAGCAGCAGCACCTCGCCCAGCAGCACGATCCCCGACGTCACGGGATCCGCGCTGAGCAGCAGCGTCACGGTCAGGGCCAGGGCACCGGCCAGCTTCACCACGGGATGGGCGCGGCCCAGCAGGGAGGCCCGGGCCGCCGGGCCGATCACGGGCGCGCTCACCGGACCTGCTCCGTGGCCGCCCGGAGCCCCGGCACGGGCGTGCCCGGCTCCACCACGACGCCCTGTGCGGGCGCACCGGACTCCACCACGGCACCCCGTCGAGGAGCACCCGACTTCAGCGCGACGCCCCGTCCAGCAGCACCGGACTCCACCACGGCGCCACGTGCGGGAGCGACCGGCTCCGGCACGATCCCGGGGGCGGACGTTCCCAGCTCCAGCACCTCGGCCCCGAGCGCCCGCACGAAGTCCTCGTCGTGGGTGACTGCGAGCACGGCCGTGCCGGCGTCCACGACCTCCAGGAGCAGGTCCACGAGCTCGGCCCAGGTCAGGGCGTCCTGGCCGAACGTGGGCTCGTCGAGCACCAGGACGTCCGGATCGGTGGCCAGCACCGTGGCCACCGACAGCCGCCGCTTCTCACCGCCGGAGAGGGTGAAGGGGTTCGCGTCCGCCAGGTGGGTCAGCCGCAGCCGGTCGAGCAGCTCTCCCGTGCGACGGTCCCGGTCGGCCGCCGGGGTGCCCGCCAGACGGGGGCCGAGCTCGAGCTCGGCCCGCACGGTGGCGCGCAGGAACTGGTGCTCGGGCTCCTGGAAGACCGTCCCGACGCGGGCCACCAGGTCCGGTCCGGCCCACTCCAGCGGGTCCGGTCCGGCGCCGCGGGCCAGGGCCGGGTGCGCGGTCACGGTGCCGCGCACGGGCGCCAGCAGGCCCGCCAGGGTGAGCGCGAGGGTCGACTTCCCGGTGCCGTTGGCGCCCGTCACGGCCAGTGCCCGGCCACGGAGCAGGTCCAGTCCCACGTCGGTCACCGCGGCCGGGAGGTCCCGGCCCGCCGCGGCATCGCTCAGCGCCCGGCCCCGCCGCCGCGCCCGGCGCCGGGCGCGCAGCTGCCGTGCGGAGGGCTGGGTGCGCGAGACGGCCAGCGCGGCCGCGCTCAGCAGCGGCTCCGCGTCCCCCCGGGGACGGGCGGGCGCGCGGGTGGGCGGGACCCGCCCGGGAACCCAGACCCCGGCGCGGCTCAGCTCGTCGGCGGCCTCTCCCAGGACCTGCGCCGGGGACCCGTCGTGCGTGATCCCCCCGTCGCGCCCGAGCACGACGACACGGTCCACGACGTCGGCCCACACCGCCACGCGGTGCTCCACGACCACCAGAGTGGCCCCGCTGCGGTCCAGGCACCGTGCCACCGCGTCCCGGACCTGCCGCACCCCTGCGGGGTCCAGGTTCGCGGTGGGCTCGTCGAGCAGGAGCAGCCCCGGGCTCATCGCCACGGCACCGGCGAGCGCCAGGCGTTGCTTCTGCCCGCCGGACATGGCGGCGGTGGGATGGTCGAGCGGCAGGGCCAGCCCCACGTCGTCGAGGGCGGCGCGGACCCGGGGCCAGATCTGTTCCCGGGGCACGGCGAGGTTCTCGAGGCCGAAGGCGGTGTCGTCCCCGATACGGGACAGGACCACCTGGGACTCGGGGTCCTGCTGCACGAGCCCGGCGCGTCCCCGTGCCCGGTCCGGGTCCGTGCCGTCGAGCAGCAGCTCCCCGTGGCGGGAGAGCCCGTCGTCGTCGTGCAGGACCCCCGCGAGGGCGTGCAGGAACGTCGACTTGCCCGCCCCGCTCGGCCCCAGCAGCAGCACCCGCTCCCCCGGCTCGACCACCAGGTCGATGCCCCGCAGGGCGGGGGCCTCCCGGCCGGGGTGGTGCCAGCCGAAGCCGCGGGCCTCGACGCGGGCCCCCGCGGCGGCGGGCGTGCCGGGAGGACGCACCGCCGCGGCGGTCATCGCCGTGCGACCCGGCCCGAGGCCAGGCCCTGCAGCACGCCGGTGGCTGCGAGCGCCTTCACCACGGCCCACATCAGCAGGCCGGCGAGCACCGCGCCCGAGAGGGCCGCGAGGACCACGTAGACCACCTGGTGGCCGAGGGCCCACTCGTAGTTGTAGATGATGCTCTCGTTGACGCCCAGGAAGATGCCGCTGACCGCGCCCGCCGCGGCGGCCACCGCGGCGTTGTAGCGGCGGTAGCGCACCGCGGCGAAGACCAGCTCGGCCCCGATGCCCTGGAGCAGACCGGACAGGATCACGGTCCAGCCGAAGTGGGTGCCCAGGAAGCCCTCGATGACGGCGGCGAGCAGCTCGCAGAACAGCGCGGCGCCCGGCTTGCGGATGATCAGACCGCCGAGCACGCCGGCCACGAGCCAGCCGCCGGCGATCAGCCCCACGGCGGGCGGATAGGTCACCGCGGCGGCTCCGACCACGGGATAGAGCAGGTTCGACCACGCCCAGAAGACGACCGCGCACACGGCGGCGAGGACGGCGGCCACGACGATGTCGACGACCCGCCAGGACGAGGACCCGGGCGCACGGTTGCGGCCGGCGGGACGGTGCGTGGTGGTGTTCATGGTGCGTTCCTCCTGGGCTCAGCGAGCCATCGGTGCCAGGAGGGGAGGGGTCCGCGCGGACACGGATGGAGCTCACGTCCGCGAGTCGCCCCTGAGGTGCTCGACTCCCTTCGCCGGTGCTAACCGGAGCAGGTTCGAGGGTCTGCGGTGATCCGCACTCTCAGCGCTGTGCCGCCGTTGTCGGCGGGGTGCGCTCCCCTGTCGTTTCAGTGGCACCGAGTCTACCCCTCCCCTGCCCGCACCGCCGCACGCACTGACATCCGGACCGTCGCCTGGACTGTCGCCGGTGCTGCCGCCGGCACGTCCGCCGTTCCGTTCCTGCCCGCGGGGAGTCCGGCGCTCCTCCCGCGGCGCGTCCGCCGGACGGCGAAGGGGCCGGTCCGCCCGGACACCGTTGCGGTGTCCGGGCGGACCGGCCCCTTCGTGAGGTGGTCCCCGGGGATCAGACCTCGGCCTGGCTGGAGGCCTTGGGGTTGTTCCGGGGCTGGTTCTCCATCTTCGCGACCTGGCGGGAGATCGCGACCTTGATCACCGTGCCGACGAGGCCGGTGACGAGCGACCAGATGATGATGCCGGTCCACGCCTCGTCCGGGTCCGGGTTCTTGGCGGGGGGCGGGTCCCCCGTGATGCGCGTCCACGCGGCGCCGAGCACCTTGTGGGAGAGCGCCACGCCGCCCAGCGAGAGGCCGGTGCCGGCGAGTTCGAGGATCTTCGTGTTCATGGACTGCTGCTCCTTGTCGTCGGGGCGGCGCGGATGCGCCCGTCGATCGTGCCCAGCCTAACGCGTCCTCCCGGATCCGTCAGTCTGCTGTCCGTCGGCGTGCTGCCCGTCCGCGCCCGGCGGGTCGGTGAGGGCCGCGTCGGTGAGGGCCGCCCCGGCCGCGGCCTGCCCGCCGCCGTCCTGCTCACCGGCACGGTTGAGCACCTCCTGCAGGTCGTCCTGCGTGAGGGTGGCCCGGTTGAGGTGCTTGGTGCGGTAGGTGGAACGGCCGACCATGTGCGCCGAGACGGGCACGGTGAGCAGCTGGAAGACCCAGCCCAGGATGATCAGCGGGATCATGACCGGGTCCCGGTTCTCCAGGGCGACGGCGGTGAGCATGAGCAGCAGCCCGAACACCTGCGGCTTGGTCCCGGCGTGCATGCGGGTCAGCAGGTCCGGGAACCGGACCAGCCCGATCGCCGCGGCCAGGGACATCAGCGCTCCGAGGACCAGGCACACGGCGGCGGCGGCGTCCAGGACGGTGTCCAGCACGGGGCTCACTTCCCGTGCTCGGCGGTCTGGGTGGCGAAGCGCGCCACCGTCACGGCGCCGATGAACCCCACCAGGGAGACGATCACCATGAGGATGAGGTTGTCGAGATGGCCGTGGTAGGCCATCTCCACGGCGAGCGACGCCGCCACGATCGCCAGCAGGACGTCGGTGGCCACCACCCGGTCCAGCAGCGACGGCCCCTTGGCCAGCCGGTACAGGGTGCCCGCGGCGGCCGTGCTGAGCAGCACGGCCGCGACGGCCACGGCGATCTCCATCACGAGCGGTCCTCCTCGGTGGTCTGGGGGTTCTCGGCGGCCCGAGGATTCTCAGTGGTTCCGGTGTTCCCGGTGGACCCGGCGGGGACGTCTCCTCGCCGGCCGCCGACGATCTGCTGCTCGGCCGTGACCGGGGAGCCGATCGCCGCGCTGTCCCGCTGCTCGGACTCCGCCGCGCCTCCCCCGCGGCGTTCGGCCCGCAGGGCGGTGAGCTCCTCCCGGGTGCCCATGATGCGGATCCACGCGGCCTCGACCTGCCGCACGGAGCGCCGGAAGGACTCGGCCTCCTCGGGGGTGCGGACGTTGAGCGCGTGGAAGTAGAGCGTCCACCGGGAGCGGTCCACCTCCACGAGGATGGAGCCCGGGATCAGGGCCATGGTGTGGCCGGTGGCGGTGAGCAGCAGGTCCGAGCGCGTGCGCAGCTCCACGCCCACGACCGCGTTGCGGGCCCGCGGGCCCACGAGGATCGCGACGAGCATGACGCCCACGCTGGCCTTGGCGACCTGCCACACGAAGGTCACGGCGAAGAGGGCGAACTGCAGCAGGTTGAACCGGCCCGAGAGCTGCACCGGGGGCAGGTAGAGCACCCAGGTCACGAGCAGTGCCAGCAGCGCGCCGAACAGCAGGTTGCCCAGGCCGAAGTCGCCCCACAGGGCACCCCAGACGAGCACGAGCCACACCAGCAGCGGCAGCTCGACGAGCAGGGAGTTCTTGGGGCGCGAGCTCACGGGGCCTCCTCCACCACGGGGCGGGGAACCGATCCGGGGTCCAGCACGGCCGCGACGTAGCGCTCGGGACGGACGAGGTTCTCGGCCGCGTTGTCCGCGAGCTGGAAGATCGGGCCGGCGAAGACGGTGAGGGCCACGCCGACGACGACGAGCGCGGAGGCGCCGCCGAGCATGGAGGGCGACATCAGCCGCACGTCGCCCTTGCCGGCGAACTGCCCTTCCTGGTCGTCGACGGACCCGGAGGTCAGGAGGAAGCGCGAGCCCGCCGGGACCGGGGCCAGCAGGATCGGGTCCGGGTACTCCGCGTCCTCCGGGGTGCGCAGGAACACGCGGTTCCACACGCGGATCATGGCCAGCAGGGTCAGCAGGGACACCGCCACGGAGCCCGCCACCAGGACGTAGGCGAGCGGGTCGCCCCGGTTCACACCGGCCTGCAGCAGCCCCGTCTTGCCGAGGAAGCCGGAGAACGGCGGGATGCCGCCCAGGTTCAGCGCGGGCACCAGGTAGAGCAGCGCCAGCAGCGGCGAGATCCTGGCCATGCCCGCGAGCCGGTCCACGTTCGTGGATCCGCCGCGGCGCTCGATCAGCCCGGCCACCAGGAACAGGCTGGTCTGGATCACGATGTGGTGGGCCACGTAGTAGACCGTGGCGGAGAGCGCCTCCTGGCTGCCCACGGCCACCCCGAAGATCATGTAGCCGATGTGGCTGATGAGGGTGAAGGACAGCATGCGCTTGATGTCGATCTGGGCGAGCGCGCCCAGGATGCCCACCACCATGGTGAGCAGCGCGACCCACATCAGCAGGGTGTCGAGCCGGTCCCCCGGGAACAGCACGGTCTCCGTGCGGATGATCGAGTAGACGCCCACTTTGGTCAGCAGCCCGGCGAACACGGCGGTGACGGGGGCGGAGGCCGTCGGGTAGGAGTCCGGCAGCCAGAAGGACAGCGGGAACACCGCCGCCTTGATGCCGAAGGCGATGAGCAGCATGACGTGCAGCTGCATCTGGGTGCCCACCGGCAGGTCGGCGAGCTTCACGGAGAGGTCGGCCATGTTGATGGTGCCCGTGGCCGCGTAGATCATGGCGATGGTGATCAGGAAGAGCACCGAGGAGATCACGGAGACCACCACGTAGGTGACGCCCGTGCGGATCCGCTGGACCGTTCCGCCCATCGTCATGAGGACGTAGGACGCGGTGAGCAGGATCTCGAAGCCCACGTACAGGTTGAACAGGTCACCCGCGAGGAAGGCGTTGGAGACCCCGGCCACGAGGATGAGGAAGGAGGGGTGGAAGATCGAGATCGGGCCCTCCTTGTCGCCGTCGGCCACGCCCTGCCCGCTGGCGTAGACCAGCACCGCGAGCGAGACGACCGTGGAGACCACGAGCATCAGCGAGGAGAGCTGGTCGACGACCATGACGATGCCCCAGGGCGCCGCCCAGCCGCCCAGGTGGACGGCCTGGGGACCGACGTCCCACGTGCTCACCAGCACCACGGCCTCGACCACGAGGGTGAGCACCAGCGAACCGATCGCCACGGCGCGCTGCAGGGCGTTGCGCCGCAGCAGCACGAGGCTCAGGGCCGCGCCCAGGAAGGGGATGATGACCGCCAGCGGGGCCAGCTGGGCGAGGTGGAGGGTCATCGGGCCCCCTTCCGCCGGGGCCCGGGGAGACCGGGCGTCTCGAGGTCCTCGCCGAGGTCCTCCCCGGGGTCGCCATCGGGGTCGTCGTCGCGGTCGTCGCGGCGGGGCGCCTCCTCGAACTCGGTCGTCTCGGCGGGCACCTCGGCGTCGTCCTCCAGGTCGTAGGAGGACTGCCGGGCCACGCGCCGGTCCTCCACATCGTCCTGGATCTCGTCGCGGCGGCCGAGCACCCAGGAGCGGTAGATCATCCCGAGCAGGAACGCGGTGACGGCCAGCGAGATGACGATGGCGGTGAGGATCAGCGCCTGGGGCAGCGGGTCGCTGTAGTCCTCCGCGGCGATCGAGCTGTCGTAGAGCGGAGCGAGTCCGGGGATGCCGCCCGCGTGCAGGATCAGCAGGTTCGTGCCGTTGGTGAGCAGCATCAGTCCCAGCAGCACCCGGGTGAGCGAGCGCTCGAGCAGGAGGTACACCCCCACGGCGTAGAGCACGCCCATCACGACCAGCAGGGTCAGGTTCACGCTCATCGGTGCTCGTTCCCTTCGTCGGGCCCCGCCCCGGCAGTCGTGACCGGGGTGGGTGAGGTCGCCGACGTCGCCACGGACGACCCCGCGGTCACCCGGCGCTGCCGGGTGACCCTGATGCGGGTGCCGCGTCCGGGCGTCCTCCGGCGCCGGCGCACGGCGTCCTCCTCGATCCGCTCGTCGATCCGCCCGCCCAGCGAGCGCAGGATGTCGAGGACGAGCCCGACGACGATCAGGTAGACCGCGATGTCGAAGACCAGTGCGGACACGAACTTCTCGTGCCCGAAGACCGGCAGCTCCACCTCCACGGTGTAGCTCTGCATCACGGAGCCGCCCAGGAACACCGGGGTGAGGGCGTAGAGGGCGGCGAGCGCCAGCCCCGTCCCCAGCATCGTGCCGGCGTTGATGGGAGTGGCGCGCTCCAGCTCGAAGCGCCCGCCCGCGAGATAGCGCACGGTCAGGGCCAGTCCGGCCATGAGCCCGCCGGAGAACCCGCCGCCCGGGTCGTTGTGCCCGGCGATCAGCAGGTAGAGGGAGACCATCATGAACGTGTGGAAGAGCAGGCGGGTGACCACCTCGAAGACGATCGAGCGCCGCTCGGGCGCCAGGGTCCGCCCCGCCAGCAGGTAGGGGTCCTCCGGGTCCTCGGGGGTGCGCCGGTCGACCACGGCGTCCAGCTCCGCGCCGGACGGGACCACGGCCGCGGCGCTGCGCCGGCGCAGGATCCGCAGCTGCTCGGTGTTCGGGTCGTCGCCGGAGCGCACGATCCGGTCCCCGCGGCCGGTGACGAAGATCAGGGACGCCACACCGGTCGCGGCGAGCACCAGCACGGAGATCTCCCCGAAGGTGTCCCACGCCCGGATGTCCACCAGGATGACGTTGACCACGTTCTGCCCGTCGCCCAGCTCGTAGGCCATCCGCGGCAGCTGCAGGGAGATGGGCTCGGCCGTGCGCGAGGAGATGCTGAAGGCCGCCAGGGCCATCATGAACAGCCCGAAGGCCACCGCGATGGTGCCGCGCAGGAGCCGGCGCCCGGCGGGGTTGCGGTGCCACAGCGGCGCGGGCAGCGAGCGCAGCGCCAGCACGAACGCCACGAGCAGGATGGTCTCCACGAGCGTCTGGGTCAGGGCGAGGTCCGGGGCCCCCTGCAGGGCGAACATCAGCGCCAGGCCGTAGCCGGTGACCGAGACCAGGAGCACGGCCAGGAAGCGCTTCTTCGCCAGGGGCACCAGCAGGGCCGCCACGACCATGGCCGCCCCGGCGATCAGCTGGGCCGGGCCGTCCGAGAGCCGCAGGGTGCCCAGCGGCGGGGTCTCCTCCACGACCAGGGCCACGAGGGGCACCACGATCGCGGTGACGAGGATGACCGAGAGGTAGAACATCAGCGATCCGCGCTGGGTGCGCCCGGTGATCCACACCGCGACCAGGTCCAGGACGTTGATGGTCCGCCGGTAGAGGAGCTCTCCGGGCGGCAGCGAGGGCAGCGCGCGCTGGAGATCGGCGACAGGGCGCCGGGCCAGGAACATGAGCAGCCCGCCCGCGACGATGACCGCCGACAGGCCCAGGGCCGGGGTGAGTCCGTGCCACAGGGCGAGGTAGAACTCGTGCCCGCCCGGGTCGGGGAACTGGTCCACGTAGGGCTGGAGCATGGCGGTGACCGGCTGCGGCCAGAGCCCGTAGGCCACGGTGAGGACGGCGAGCACGAGCGGGGCGGCCAGGAAGCCGGGCTCGACGCGCTCCATGTCGCTGATCACGGCCTTGCCGTCCGCCCCGGCGTCGAGCTCGGAGAACTCCGCGGACTTCTGCGCGAAGCCGCCCCACAGGAAGCGGGCGCTGTAGGCGAAGGTCAGCACCGAGCCGAGCACCAGCCCGGCGAGCACCACGACCCCCGCCGCGCTGTCCGTCTCGTGGGTGAACGCGGCCAGCACCGACTCCTTGGCCACGAAGCCCGCCAGCGGCGGCAGCCCGGCCATGGAGGCGGCGGCCACGGCGGAGACGGCGAACAGCACGGGCACGCGGCGGGCCAGGCCGGAGAGCCGCCGGATGTCCCGGGTGCCCGCCCGGTGGTCGATGATGCCGACCACGAGGAACAGCGTGGCCTTGAACAGGCCGTGGGCCAGGAGCATGGCCATGCCGGCCTGCGCGGTGTCGGCCGCGCCCCGGCCCACGACGACGACGAGGAAGCCGAGCTGGCTGACGGTGCCGTAGGCGAGGACGAGCTTGAGGTCGTACTGCTTCAGCGCGGCCCAGCCGCCGAAGATCATGGTGCCCAGGCCCAGGATCATCACCGTGGGCTGCCACAGCGCCGTCTCGGCGTAGCCGGGGGCGAACCGGGCCACCAGGTACACGCCGGCCTTGACCATGGCGGCGGCGTGCAGGTACGCGGACACGGGCGTGGGCGCGGCCATCGCGGCGGGCAGCCAGAAGTGCAGCGGGATCAGGGCGGACTTGGTCACGGCGCCGACGAGGAGCAGGAACACCGCCACGTCCACCACGGTGCCGCGCTGGGCCAGCTCGGGGGCCGCCGCGAGCACCTCGGAGATCCGGTAGGTGCCGGCGGCCTGGCCCAGCATCACGATGCCCACGAGCATGGACAGTCCGCCGGCCGTGGTCAGCACGAGCGCCTGCAGGGCCGCGCGCCGGGCGGACAGCCGGGCCCGGCTGTAGCTGATGAGCAGGAAGGACAGGACGGTGGTGATCTCCCAGAAGACGAACAGCACCAGCATGTCGTCGGCGGTCACCAGCCCGAACATGGCCCCGGCGAAGGCGAGCAGCTGGGCTCCGAAGCCCCCGAGATCACCGGCGCCGGGCTTGAAGTAGCGGGCGCAGTAGAAGAGGACGAGGGACCCGGCCCCGAGCACGAGCAGGGACATGGTCCACGCCAGGGCGTCCATCCGCAGGGCCAGGTCCAGTCCCAGGGAGGGGATCCACTCCACCGCCTCGGTCCACCCGCCGTCCGGGCCGTACACCCGCGGGGCGGAGAACAGCAGCCACAGGAACCCGGCGAGGGGAACCGCAGCCAGCAGGTAGAAGGCGCTGCGTCCCATCCGCGCGAACAGCAGGGGCGCGACCGTGGCCACCACTGCGTGGAGCAGGAGCACAACGGTCATCAGGCGCCTCCGGGGAGCGGTGAGCAGTTCAGCGGGCGGGCGTCGAGGGGCCCGGACGCGGGGCACGGAGGACCTGTGCGAGCACGGGGATGCCGGGGCGCGCCCGGGGCGTCCAGACTATCAAAGGGGCTCTGCGGCCCTCCGCGGTTGCCCGCGGCCGAGACCTGGACGCTCCCGGTCAATCCGCTGGGCAATCGCTCCGCAGCGCCGGGATGCGCGGTCCCGGCGAGGCCGACGCCCCGGCGGGGCACCGCGGGCCTAGCATGACTGCCATGGACACCGCGCCCCCTGGTTCCCCCTCCCCTCCGTCCGCGCCGCCCGCGGCCCCCTTCACGCCGCGCCGCTCCCACGTGTGGGCCTGGAGCCTGTGGGACGCCGGCTCCGCGGCCTTCAACGCCGTGATGACCACGTTCGTTTTCACCGTCTATCTCACCGGCGACCCGTTCGGCGGGGAGGACCACGCCTCCCAGGTGCTGGGGTACGGGATCGGCGCCGCGGGCGTCGTCGTGGCGCTGCTCGCCCCCGTGGTCGGGCAGCGCAGCGACGGCGCCGGGCGCCGGAAGCTGTGGCTGGGCGTCAACACGATGCTCACCGCGCTGCTCACCGCGCTGTGCTTCCTGGTCTACCCGGAGTACCCGTTCCTCTACCTGGGCGTGGCGCTGCTGGCTCTGGCCAACGTCTTCGACGAGTTCGCGGTGGTCAACTACAACGCGATGCTCCCCGGCATCGCGGGCCGCGAGCACATCGGCCGGGTGAGCGGGCAGGGCTGGGCGCTGGGCTACTTCGGCGGGATCGTGGCCCTGTCCATCGTCCTGTTCGGCTTCGTGAGCCCGGGGTTCCTCGGCCTGCCCGAGGAGGAGGCGCTCAACATCCGGGCCGTCGCACTGTTCTCGGGCCTGTGGATCGCCCTGTTCTCGATCCCCGTCCTGTTCGTGGTGCCCGAGATCCGCCCCACGCACCGGGGCCCGCGCCCGTCCGTGCTCCGGTCCTACCGGCAGCTGTGGGCGAGCCTGCGGGAGCTGTACCGGGACGCCCCGCAGACGCTGTGGTTCCTGCTCTCCTCCGCGGTGTTCCGGGACGGGCTCAACGCCGTGTTCACGTTCGGCGGCGTGATCGCGGCCGGGACCTTCGGCTTCACCCTCACCGAGGTCATCGTCTTCGCGATCGTCGGGAACGTGGCCGCCGGTGTGGGAGCGCTCGCGGGCGGACAGCTCGACGACCGGGTGGGCCCCAAGCGCGTCATCGTGGCGTCCCTGGTCTGCATCCTGCTGGCGGGCACCCCGCTGCTGTTCCTGGACGGCACCGCCGCGTTCTGGGTCTGCGGGCTGCTGCTGTGCCTGTTCGTGGGTCCGGCGCAGTCGGCCTCCCGGACGTTCCTGGGCAGGCTCACCCGCACGGGCCACGAGGGCGCCCTGTACGGCCTCTACGCCACCACCGGCCGGGCCGTGAGCTTCCTGGCACCCACCCTGTTCGCCGTGTTCGTCTCCGTGCTCGGCGCCCAGCGCTGGGGGATCCTGGGCATTCTCCTGGTGATCGGCGCGGGCCTGCTCCTGCTCCTCGGCGCCCGTGACCCCGAGCGCGTCCGGGACCTCGGCGGCGCCGGGACCACGCGGCGCGCCTGAGCCGCGGCGCGGAACCGATCACCGCAGCGCCGCCCACGGTGCGCGGCGGGGCAGGGAGCCGGTGCGCGGACGGACCCGGCGCGAGGACGGGGGCGCCGGGCCTCAGATGCGGGTGCGGGAGAACCCGAGGTGGCTGCGCGAGGCCGTCGGGCCGCGCTGCCCCTGGTACCGGTTGGCGTAGGCGCCGTCCCCGTACGGGTGCTCCGCGGGCGAGGACAGCCGGAAGAAGCACAGCTGCCCGATCTTGGAGCCGGGCCACAGCTTGATGGGCAGCGTCGCCATGTTGGAGAGCTCGAGCGTGACGTGCCCCGAGAAGCCCGGGTCGATGAACCCGGCGGTGGAGTGCGTCAGCAGCCCCAGCCGCCCCAGGGAGGACTTGCCCTCCAGCCGGGCGGCGATGTCGTCCGGGAGGCTCACCTTCTCGTAGGTGGAGCCCAGGACGAACTCCCCGGGGTGGAGCACGAAGGCCTCCTCCGGGTCGACCTCCACGAGGCGCGTGAGCTCCGGCTGCTCCACCGAGGGGTCGATGTGCGCGTACTTGTGGTTGTCGAAGAGCCGGAACCAGCGGTCCAGCCGCACGTCGATGCTGGCCGGCTGGATCAGGGCGGGGTCGTAGGGCTCGAGGACGACCCGGCCACCGTCGAGCTCACGGCGGATGTCGCGGTCAGAGATCAGCACGGTCCCCAAGGTAGCGCACGCCGCTCCCCCGGGCCCTGTTCCCCGGTCCTGCCCGGCCCCGGCAGATCGTGTACAGTGTTGTGGTGTCCCCGTCCGGTGCACGCACCGGACGGATCACGGATGCGCGGCTGTAGCTCAATGGTAGAGCGCACGCTTCCCAAGCCTGATACGCGGGTTCGATTCCCGTCAGCCGCTCTCGCACCGAACGCCCCGCGCCCCCACGGCCGGGGCGTTCGTCGTGCCCGGGGCGGCCCCGGTAGAATGTTCTCGCGCCCCGGCCCTCCCCGGACCCCGGCGTCCGACGCTCCGGCGCCCGACCGGAGCCGCACCCCGCACCCCGCCCACGAGGAGCAGATCTCCCGTCATGCTGCGCACCATGTTCAAGGCCAAGATCCACCGGGCCGTCGTGACCCAGGCCGATCTCCACTACGTCGGCTCGGTCACCGTGGACCAGGACCTCCTGGACGCCGCCGACATCCTGCCGGGCGAGCTCGTCTCCATCGTGGACGTCACCAACGGCGCCCGGCTGGAGACCTACACCATCGCCGGCGAGCGCGGCTCCGGCGTCGTCGGGATCAACGGCGCCGCCGCGCACCTCGTGCACCCCGGCGACATCGTCATCCTCATCAGCTACGCCCAGATGGACGACGCCGAGGCGCGCGTCCACGTGCCCCGCGTGGTGCACGTGGACGCGCAGAACCGGATCGCCGACCTCGGCGCGGATCCCGCCGAGGCCCTGCTCGACGGCGTCGCCCGCCCCCCGCTCTCCCGGACCCTCGCCGCGGCGCGGGCCGACCTGCCGCTCGGCTGACGCGACCGTCGCCGCCCGTCCTCGGGGACGTCCTGTCCGGAGGGCCCTCCGCCATGGGATAGAACTGTAGGGGCCCGATCCCGCGGGTCCCGACAGTCCGAGGAGGAACCCGTGGCCGGAGTGTTCTCGGGGTTCTTCATCGTGTGGGCCGTCATCGGCGCCGGATACGTGGTGGGCCGCCGCCGGGTGCTGGGGCCGCAGGGGCAGCTGGTGCTGAGCAAGTTCGCCTTCTACGTGGCCAGCCCGCCGCTGCTGTTCCTCACCATCTCCGAGGCCGACATCGGCCGCCTGCTCTCCGCCCCCCTGCTGGTGGCGGCCGTCTCGGCGGTGGCCACCGCCCTCGTGCACGCCGGGCTCGCCCGGTGGGTGCTGCACCGGGACGCGGCGACCACCGTGATGGGCGCCCAGGCCGCCTCCCAGGTGAACTCCGCCAACCTCGGCATCCCGATCGCCACGTTCGTGCTCGGGGACGCGACCATGGTGGTGCCGGTCATCCTGTTCCAGCTGGCCCTGAACACCCCCGTTTACCTGACGATCATGGACGTCCTGACCGACGGCCGCCGGCCGAGCCTCGGCAGCATCCTGGGCAACGTGGTGACCAACCCGATGATCATGGGCTCCGGGCTCGGGATCCTGTTCGCGGTGGCCGGCTGGCGGCTGCCCGAGGTCGTGCACGAACCGGTGGAGCTGGTGGCCGGGGCCTCCATCCCCGCGATGCTGATGGCCTTCGGCGTCTCCCTGGTGGGCGCCTCCCCGCTGCGGGCCGGGACGAGCCCGCGCCGGGACGTGGTGCTCGCCGCCGCGCTGAAGCTGCTGCTGCACCCGGTGCTGGCCTTCCTGTTCGCCCGCTACGCCCTGGGCCTGGAGGGGCACCTGCTCTACGCCGTGGTGGTGATGGCGGCGCTGCCCACCGCCCAGAACATCTACGTCGCGGCCGTGCGCTACGGGAGGGCCGAGCAGCTGTGCCGCGACACGGTGCTGCTCACCACGGTCGTGGCCATGCTGACCATGGCCGGCGTGGCCCTGCTCCTCGCCTGACCCGCGGCGCGGCACCCCGCCCGCGCAGTCCGCGCCCGTTCGCAAAACCACAGGTTACTGGTCTGTGACGTACCGCACTCATAGACTGAAGCTCCGCGCAGGGGTGGTCACCCGGCAGCACGCACCACCGACCGTCCCGCCGAGCAGGTCCCACCGGACCCTTTCGGCGCCCCTCGCGGGCCGCCACATCGCCGAAGGGGAGGAACAGACCGTTGACCACCACCTCACACCCCCACAGGGCCCCCGGGAGGCGACGGCGCAGCGCTGCCGCCGCCCTGGGCGCCGTGGGCGCCCTGATCCTGACGGGATGCGGTGACGCCGACGCCGGCGGCACCCCCACCCTCACCTGGTACATCAACCCCGACGCCGGCGGGCAGGCGGAGCTGGCCCAGCGGTGCTCGGAGAAGTCCGGGGGCCGCTACAACATCGAGACCTCGTTGCTGCCGCGCGACGCCGCGTCCCAGCGCGAGCAGCTCGCCCGGCGTCTCGCGGCCGGGGACACGTCGATGGACATCATGAGCCTGGACCCGCCCTTCATCCCCGAGCTGGCCGAGCCGGGCTTCCTGGCCCCCGTGCCCGGCGACGTCGAGGAGGCCACCACCCAGGACGTCCTGGCCGGTCCCCTCGAGGGCGCGAAGTGGAAGGACGAGCTGGTGTCGGTGCCCTTCTGGGCCAACACGCAGCTGCTCTGGTACCGGGAGTCCGTGGCGGAGGCCGCCGGCCTGAACATGGACGAGCCGGTGACCTGGAAGCAGATCATGGACGCCGCCCGGGAGCAGGACAAGTACCTGGGCGTGCAGGGCACCTCGGCCGAGTCGATGACCGTGTGGGTGAACGGCCTGATCAAGTCCGCCGGCGGCGACATCATCGAGAACCCGGAGGCCCCGGCCGACGAGATCGTGATCGGCATGGACTCGGAGGCCGCGCAGCAGGCGGCCGAGATCGTGGGCACCATCGGCCGTGACGGGCTCGGCGGGCCGGGCCTGCCGACCTCGGACGAGAACGCCTCGATGATCCAGTTCCAGTCCGACGACGGCTCCTTCATGGTCAACTGGCCCTTCATCTACGCGGCCACCGCAGCGGCCGTGGAGGGCGGGACCGTGGAGCAGTCCATGTTCGAGGACATCGGCTGGGCCCTGTGGCCGCGGGTGAACCCGGACGAGCCCTCCGCTCCCCCGCTGGGCGGGATCAACCTGGGCGTGGGCGCCACCTCCGAGCACCAGGAGCTGGCGTGGGAGGCGGTGGAGTGCATCGTCCAGCCCGAGAACCAGGCCTACTACTTCGTGAGCAACGGCAACCCGGCCGCGTCCGAGGCCGCCTACGAGGACCCGGAGGTCCGGGAGGCCTTCCCGATGTACGAGACCATCCGCGAGTCCCTCGACCAGGCCGCGCCGCGCCCGCAGACCCCCTACTACAACGAGGTCTCCACCGCCATCCAGCAGCAGTGGACCCCGCCGGCGTCCGTCACCGAGGACACGCCCCGCACGACCGCGGAGTTCATCGAATCCGTCCTGAAGGGAGACCAGCTGCTATGAGCACCGTCGTCAATCCCAACGCGCCCGGCACCGGTCCCCGGGAGGCCGCCCCGGCTCCGGTGAGCGGACGACGCAGCGCGAAGCCGCTCATGTCCGACCGCGCCCGGTCGGAGCGCAAGCTCGGCTGGATGCTCGCCGGCCCGGCGTTCATCGTGATGCTCCTGGTCACCATGTACCCGATCCTGCAGGCCCTGTGGGACTCCCTCTTCTCGTTCCGGCTCACCGACCCGGGGAACAAGGAGTTCATCTTCCTCGGCAACTACGCCACGGTCCTCTCCGACAACGTGTTCTGGCGGGACCTGGGCGTCACCGTGCTGATCACGCTGGTCACCGTGGTCGTGGAGCTGGTCCTGGGCTTCGCCCTGGCGCTCGTGATGAACAACGCGATCCGCAGCACCAAGGGCCTGCTGCGCACCGCGATCCTGGTGCCCTACGGCATCATCACGGTGGTCTCCGCCTTCGCGTGGTTCTACGCGTTCGACATCACCACCGGCTACATCAACAACTGGTTCGACTGGGTCCCGGGCATCGGCCCCGACTTCAACTGGTTCTCGAACACGTGGTCGGCCCTGTTCGTGATCATGGCCTCCGAGATCTGGAAGACCACCCCGTTCATCTCCCTGCTCCTGCTGGCCGGCCTGGCCCAGGTCCCCAGCGAGTACACGGAGGCCGCCCGCGTGGACGGCGCCACGTGGTGGCAGCGGATGTCCCGGGTGATCCTGCCGAACATGAAGGCCGCGATCATGGTGGCCGTCGTGTTCCGCGCGCTGGACGCGTTCCGCATCTTCGACAACATCTTCATCATGACGCAGGGCCAGTACGGCACCGAGACGCTGTCCCTGCTCGCCTACCGCACCTCCATCGGCCGACTGGAGATCGGGCTCGGCTCCGCGATCTCCGTGATCCTGTTCGTGTGCGTGCTGCTCATCGCCTTCGTCGCCATCAAGGTGTTCAAGGTCGACCTCGCCGGCGCCGGGAAGGGAAGGTAATCCCATGACCACCAAGCAGAAGTGGGGCTGGGCCGTCGTCACGGTCCTCGTCCTGTTCTACGCCCTCTTCCCCGTCGCCTCGATCCTCATGACGTCCTTCAAGACGCCGGCGGACCTGACGTCCGGGAAGTTCCTGCCCACCCAGTGGGTCGGGGAGAACTACTCGTCCATCTTCGTGGGCCAGGCCCGTGACCTGTTCGTGCCGTCGCTGATCAACTCGATCGGCATCTGCCTGATCGCCACGGCCATCGCGGTGGTCCTGGCCACGCTGTGCGCCTACGCGATCGCCCGCCTGGACTTCCCCGGCAAGAAGATGATCCTGACGGTCGCCCTGGCGGTGTCCATGTTCCCCGTGGTCTCCATCGTCACCCCGCTGTTCAACCTGTGGCGCCAGATCGGGCTCTACGACACGTGGCCCGGCCTGATCATCCCCTACCTCTCGCTGACCCTGCCGATCTCCATCTGGACCCTGACGGCGTTCTTCCAGCAGATCCCGTGGGACCTGGAACGGGCGGCGCAGGTCGACGGCGCCACCACCTGGCAGGCCTTCCGCAAGGTGATCGTGCCGCTGGCCCTGCCGGGCGTCTTCACCACCGCGATCATCGCGTTCTTCATCGCCTGGAACGACTTCGTCTACGGCATCGGCCTGACCTCCACCGAGGCCGCCCGCCCGGTGCCCGCGGCGCTCGCGTTCTTCACCGGAGCCTCGCAGTTCGAGGACCCGGCGGGCGCGATCTCCGCGGCGGCCATCGTCGTCACCATCCCGGTGGTCCTCCTGGTGCTGCTCTTCCAGCGCCAGATCGTCTCCGGCCTGACCCAGGGCGCGGTCAAGGGCTGAGCCCGCCCTCCGCCCACGCATCTTCCGAACCGAACGAAGGACTGAGTCCCAGATGGCATCCATCACCCTCAACCACCTCGTCAAGAAGTACGGCGACGGCTTCCCCGCGGTCAACGACGTCTCCATCGACATCGCCGACGGCGAGTTCCTGATCCTCGTGGGGCCCTCCGGCTGCGGCAAGTCGACGCTGCTGCGGATGATCGTGGGCCTCGAGGACATCACCTCGGGGGACCTGCTGATCAACGGCCAGCGCGTCAACGAGAAGGAGCCGCGGGAGCGGAACCTCTCGATGGTGTTCCAGAACTACGCGCTGTACCCGCACCTGACCGTGTACGAGAACATCGCGTTCCCGCTGCGGCTGTCCAAGGGCAAGTTCTCCGACGAGGAGATCGACCGCAAGGTGCGCGCCGCGGCCTCGACCCTGGACCTCGACGAGCACCTCGAGCGCAAGCCGGCCAACCTCTCCGGCGGTCAGCGCCAGCGCGTGGCGATGGGCCGGGCCATCGTGCGGGACGCGGACGCGTTCCTGTTCGACGAGCCCCTGTCCAACCTGGACGCCAAGCTGCGCGGGCAGATGCGCACCGAGATCGCGCAGCTGCAGCGGCGGATGGGCATCACCTCCGTGTACGTGACCCACGACCAGACCGAGGCCATGACCCTCGGCGACCGGGTGGCGGTGCTCAAGAAGGGCATCCTGCAGCAGATCGCCTCGCCGCGGGAGCTCTACGAGCAGCCGGCCAACCTGTTCGTGGCGGGGTTCATCGGCTCGCCGTCGATGAACTTCCTCCCCGCGCACGTCCAGGGCAACGTGTTCGGCACCCCGCTGGGCGACATCCCGGTGCCCGACCACGCGGCCGGCAAGATGCCGCCGGACGGCTCCATCGTGCTGCTGGGCCTGCGCCCGGAGCACTTCGAGGACGCCAAGTTCGTGGACGAGGCGATCGCCGCCCGCGGCACGACCTTCGACGCCCGGTTCACCCACACGGAGTGGCTGGGCAACCAGCAGTACGGCTACATCCGGTACCAGCCCGACGAGGGTGTGCAGGCCAAGCTCAACGAGCTGGCGCAGGACCTGGACGCGGACGAGATGCAGCCGCAGCTCGTGGTCTCCCTCGACGCCACGTCCCGCATCCGCGGCGGCGCAGAGGGACGGATCTGGGTCGACACCCGCCGGATGCACGTCTTCGACCCCGAGAACGGGGAAAACCTCACCCGGGACGCGGAGGCCGGCGCCGAGCTGACCCGTGAGGCGGCCGAGGAGCGGCAGGCCGAGATCGAGCGCGCGCGTCAGGAGCTGGCTGCGGCCGGTTGAGCCAGCCCTGCCACCAGGACGAAGGAGCCTGCCCCGGCGTCACCGGGGCAGGCTCCTTCGTCGTGGTGGCTCCCGTCCGTCAGCCCGTGCCGGGCAGGTCCAGCGAGAGCCATACGGCGAGCGCGAGAACGGCGATCACTGCCGCCGAGGACGCGGCCGAGCACAGCCGCTGGTGCCGCAGCCGCCACGGCACCAGCCGCGGCCAGCGCGCGGCGGCCTGTCCGGCCGTGAGCTGCTCCACGTGCGTGCGGGGCGCGTCCAGGGCCTCGGCGACCTCCCCCAGGGCGCGTGCGTCCCACACGTCGCCGTCCAGGGCGAACACGCGGCGGCCCGACCGGTCGGCCGCCCACAGGTGGGGCCGACCGGCGCGCCGCGGGCTGTCGGCCGAGCGGTGCAGGGCGCCGACCGTGACCACGGAGTCGAGCCGTGCGAGCGGCGTGGCCGCGAAGCCCACGGTGCGGGAGCGCAGGAGGTGGCTGTCGGTCCGCACCACGAGCGCGGGGCGCAGCCGCAGCCAGCAGGCCAGGGCGGCCACCAGGACGAGTCCCAGCAGCACGACCGCCACGGCCGGGCCCGGCCGCCGGGACCAGAGCAGCAGCAGGAGCACCGCGCCGGCGAGCATCGGGGCGGAACAGGCGAGCAGGCGCCGGCCGTAGGAGCCCAGCCGCGGGCGGAGCACGGCGCGGACGGGACCGTACTTCTCTGGGACCTGCCGGACGGCATCGGCCATGGGATTCAGCTCCAGACGGGGACGGGGACGGAGAAGGGGCAGCAGAGGAGGACCGGGAACGACGAACGGGGCGGCGAACGGGGCGGCGGGCGACGACGGCGTCGCGGGAGCGTGCACAAGGACGACGCACGGGGACGACGGACAGGGAGAGCGGACAGGGAGAGCGGACAGGGACGGCGCAGGAGAGCACGGCGCGGGAAGGGCCGCGGCACGCCAGCGTACCCGCCCGGGCGGGCCCGTGCGTCCCCGGCCGCCCGCGCGGCCCCGTGGCGGGCGGGCAGGAGGGGGATCGGTTAGCGTGAACGGATGGAGTCCAACGCCCGCGTGCTCAAGGCCCTCGGGGCCTGGCTGTTCCTCGTGCTGCTCGGGGTGGCCGCCGCCGCCGTCACCATCGCCCTGGTCAACAAGTACATGTACGGCCCCGAGACGGACGTGCGGGCCTACTTCGAGGACCTGCAGGACGGCGACGGCGGGCGGGCCCTGGGGCTGCTCAACGCCAGCGTGCCCGAGGCCAACGCCGCGATGCTCGACGGCGACCCGCTGGAGGCCGCGGCCGAGGAGCTCGAGGACCTCGAGGTGTCCACCGTGAGCAACGACGGCGAGCAGGCCGTCGTGCGCGCCGACTACAGCCTCGGCGGCGAGCGGCACAGCTCCGAGTTCAGCCTGCACCCGGTGGACACGCAGTGGGGCTTCTTCACGGTCTGGGCCTTCGACGAGACCCCGCTGCCCACGCTGACGGTCAGCCTGCCGGGCGTGACCTCCGTGGACCTCAACGGCATGTCCGTGGCGCTGCCCGACTCCGCCGGGGAGTTCTCGGCGTTCTTCCCGGGGACCTACACGGCCTCCTACACCTCCGAGCTGGTGGAGGCCGATCCGGTCAGCACCACGCTGACCGCCCCCGGCCAGGAGGCGGAGGTCGTGCTGGAGCCCCGGCCCACCGCGGCCCTCGAGGAGGAGGTGGACCGGCAGCTGAAGGAGCACCTGGACAGCTGTGCCGGGCAGAACACCCTCTTCCCCGCGGGCTGCCCGTTCTCCTACGAGTTCGACGGGCGGGTCCAGGGGGACGTGCGGTGGACGATCGAGTCCTATCCGGACCCGCGGATCGAGGTCGGCACGGAGAGCGGCGGCTGGTCCCTGGAGTCGGCGCGGGGCACCGCGCGGATCGAGTTCGACTCCCTGGACCTGTTCACCGGCGAGGTCGAGCGGCTCGAGCGGACGGTGCCGTTCGAGGTCGCGGCGGGCCTCGCCGTCGACGGCTCGACCGTGCGGGTCACCCCGCGCGGCTGACAGGGCCGCGCGGGACGGACCGGAACGGCGCGCTCCAGGGCGGCCGGCCCCCGAGCGGCAGGCCGCCCAGCGGGAGCCCCGGGGCCGTCCCGGGACCCCCGAGGAGGACGTCCCGGAACGGCGGCCCGCCGCCGGGCAGGCTCAGTTGACCCCGCGCAGGTCCAGGACGAGCTCGGTCTCCCCCTCGGTGTCCAGCACGAACGGGATCCCCCAGTCCTGCTGGTACAGGTGGCAGGCCGCGTGGTCGGGGATCTCCCCGCCGGGCTCGCCGTCGCAGGCCGCGGCGCGCGCGGTCAGGTGCAGGACGCCCTCGGTGACCCCGTCCGCGAGCACGAGCTCCCGGCGCAGGCCCTGCGCCGTGCCGGCGCCCGCCGCGAGCGCCCCCTCCGGGGAGGAGGAGATCTTCAGCTGCGTGGGGTCGCCCCAGCGGTCGTCGAGCTTCTGACCCGTCGGCGCCGCGAAGCGCACGTCGATCGTGAGTGCGCCCGGGGCCAGCTTCGTGCGGGCCCGCTGGGTCTGCGAGGCCCCCTCGTCCACGCGCTGGGCGGCGGCGGGGATCGGCACGCGGACCAGGCGGTGCGCGTTGGCCTCGACGACCACGAGCAGCGGCTCCCCGCCCGAGACGTCGAGCAGCACGTCCGAGGGCTCCGCGAGTCCGCGCGCCAGGGTGGCCACCTGCCCGGTCCGCGGGTCGTAGTGGCGCACGGCCCCGTTGTAGGTGTCGGCCACGGCCACGGAGCCGTCGGGCAGCTGGGCCACCCCGAGGCAGTGCTGCAGCCGCGCCTGCCCGGCGTCGCCGTCGCGGAAGCCGAAGTCGAACAGCCCCTCGCCCACGGCGGTCTCGACCGCCACGGCGCCGTCGTCGTCGAAGCGGAGCACGCGCAGCGCCGAGGTCTCCGAGTCGGCGATCCACACGTTGCCGAGGTGGTCCTCCGCGAGCCCGGAGGACTGGGCGAACCACGCCTCCGCGGCAGGCCCGTCCTTGAGGCCCTCGTCCCCGGTGCCGGCGAGCACGGCGAGCTGCCCGCTGCGCGGGTCGAAGGAGAACAGCTGGTGGGTGCCGGCCATGGCCACCAGCAGCCGGCCGGCCCGGGTGGACCACACGACGTCCCAGGGGGAGGACAGCGCCACGGTCAGCGGATCCGCGCCCGCGGGCACGGCGTTGGGCTCCGCACCCCGGGCACGCTCCTCGTCGAGGAGCCGCTGGACGCCGCTGCCGGCGACCGTGCGGACCGTGCCCGTGGCCAGGTCCACGCCGCGCAGCCGGTGGTTCACGGAGTCGGCGACGACCACGTCGTAGCCGACTGCGGCGCGGACGTCCTCGGGCAGCAGGGTCAGGCCCTGGGGCTCGGTGAAGCGGGCCGTCGCCGCGTCCCCGTCCTCGTGGCCCTTCTGCCCGGCGCCGATCACGCGCTGGACGGTCTCCAGGTCGTTGCCGAGCTGGACGAGGCGGTGGTGGCCGGTGTCCGAGACGAGGAAGGAGCCGTCCGGCAGCGGGAGCACCTTGCCGGGGAAGCGGAGGTCGCCCTCGGGCGCGGGGCGCGGGACGTAGGGGCCGTCGCCGCGGTGCAGGGTGCCGCGGGCCTCGTGCTCGGCCACGAGCTCCTCCACCAGGGAGACCAGGCCCTGCACGTGGCCCTCCCCGGACAGGTGCGCCACGATGTAGCCCTCGGGGTCCACCACCACGAGGGTCGGCCAGGCCCGGGCGGTGTAGGCGTCCCAGGTGGTGAGCTCGGGGTCGTCGAGCACCGGGTGGTGGACCTCGTAGCGGTCCACGGCCGCGGCCAGCGCCTCGGGGTCGGCCTCGTGCTCGAACTTCGGGGAGTGCACCCCCACGGTGACGAGGACGTCGGAGAAGCGCTCCTCGAGGGGCCGCAGCTCGTCGAGCACGTGCAGGCAGTTGATGCAGCAGAAGGACCAGAAGTCCAGGATCACGACCTTGCCGCGCAGGGCGGCGAGGTCCAGGTCCTGGCCGCCGGTGTTGAGCCAGGCGCGGCCCTGCAGTTCGGAGGCGCGGACGCGGGAGG
Source organism: Kocuria sp. SM24M-10 (assembly GCF_001027955.1). NCBI lineage: Bacteria > Bacillati > Actinomycetota > Actinomycetes > Micrococcales > Micrococcaceae > Kocuria > Kocuria sp. SM24M-10. The sequence continues at coordinate 44,396 of NZ_LDNX01000132.1, forward strand.
TGAGGCGCATGGAGGTGGGGTCCTTTCGGGTGGGTGCGATGGGGCGGGGCTCAGCGGCGGGCGGCGCGGTCGTCGCGCTCCGCGAGCCGGGCCATCATGTCGTTGTAGGCCTTGAGCTCGGCGTCGTCGGTGCGGTCCGCCTGGCGGTCCACGCGGCGGTTCTCCTTGCTGCCGGCCAGCGCCCACAGGACGGCGACGACGACGGCGACGACGACGGTGGGGAACTCCCCGATCCCCCACATGAGGGCCCCGCCGAACTGCTGGTCCTCGATGGCCGACCGGCCCCAGTCCCGCCCGGTGTTGCCGAACCAGGAGGCCTGCAGCAGGGTGTCCGAGCCCATCAGGGCCACCCCGACGAAGGCGTGGTAGACCATCGTGGCGAGCAGCAGGATGAGGCGCATCATGTAGCCGGGACGGTACGGGATCGGGTCGCTGCCGATGAGCACGAGCATGAACAGGTACCCGGTGATCAGGAAGTGCGTGACCATGAACACGTGGCCCACGTGGTAGTGCAGCGTGAAGTGGAAGACCGGGGTGAAGTAGAAGACCACGATCGAGGCGGCGAAGTTCACGGCGGCGAAGATCGGATGGGTCACGATCCGGCCGAACGTGGAGTGCACGAGGCGCAGGATCCACTCGCGGGGCCCGCGGGTGCCGTCACGGCGGGGTTCCAGGGCCTTGAGCAGCAGCGAGACCGGGGAGCCCAGGACCAGGAAGATCGGCACCACCATGGTCAGGGCCATGTGCTCGACCATGTGCGCCGAGAACAGCACCCGGCCGTAGACGGCGACCCCGCCGGAGGTGACGTAGAACAGGCCGAGGAGGCCGGTCAGCCAGGACAGGGTGCGCAGCACCGACCAGGAGTCCCGGCGGCGGCGCACCCGCACGAACGCCCAGAGGTAGACGAGGGCGAGGAACAGGCACACGGCCAGCCACAGCCAGTCGACGCGCCACGTGGTGAACCAGGAGGCGGCGGTGGGCTCCGGCGGCAGCTCGTACCAGGTGAGGATCAGGGCCGGGGAGGCGTCCGGGGCCAGCTCCTCGGGCACCGGCGGAGCCGTCCGGGACAGGGCCACCGCGACCCCCATGACGGCGCCCATGAGCAGCAGCTCCCCGAGCACCAGCTGCCACACCGCGCGGCGGGCCGTGAGCCGGCCGGCCTCCAGCGCGGGCACCAGCCACCGGCGGTGGGCCAGCCCCGCGGCGCCCAGGGCGAGCGTGAGGGCGGCCTTGACGAGCACCAGGGCCCCGTAGCCGCTCGTGAGCTGGTCCCAGGACCCGATCCGCACCGCGGCGTTGACGGTTCCGGAGAGGAACACCAGGAAGAAGGCGCCGAACGCGACCGCGGAGAAGCGGCGCAGCACCACGGCCGCGATCGGTGCCCGGTCCCGGGGGCCGGCCACCGTCCGGCCGCGGGCGGCGCCCTCCGGCAGCGTGCCGGTGCCGGCGTCCGGGGCGCTCAGCTGCGGCGAGAGCCAGGCGAGCACCACCAGGCCGCCGGTCCACAGGCACACCCCGAGCAGGTGCAGGCCCAGGGAGTTGACGGCACCCATGTGGTCGTTGCCGCCCGCGGAATGGCCGTTGAGGGCCATCGCCACGAGTGCCGTGCAGGACAGGGCCAGGGTGAGCAGCAGCCCGAGCCGCGCCCGGATCCCGAACACGAGGGTGGTCACCACGGCCGCCGCCACGACGATCGCCGTCTGCGCCTGGCCCGTGGGGATGTCCGTGGCGTAGTGCAGCAGCTGCTGGGTGTAGGTGCCGTCCCCGCCCACGGGCAAGCCCGCGACGTCGGAGTAGGACAGCACGAGCACGGCCAGGGCCGCCACGGTCCACACCGCGGCCGCGGCCTCGGCCAGGCGCAGCGTCGTCGTGAACAGCGGGTGCTCCGGTGCCGCGTCCCCGCCGTCCGTGTCCGTCCGGGCGCGGCCGGCGCGCCGGGTGCTGGGCACGATCCCGACGGCGAACAGCAGCGCGCCGATCACCACGACCAGGGCGCTGTTGTGCACCAGCTCGGCGGCGGGCAGGCCCCAGCGCACCAGCGCCCCGGGATCGGCGGCCAGCCGGGCGGCGCCCGACCCGGTCCAGGCCATCGCCACGACGAGTGCCGTGAGGGCCACGACGGGCACGGCCGCGAGCAGCCAGGGATCCACCCCGCGTCCGCCCGCCGGCGCGGCGGTGCCGTGGTCGGCGCGCTCGGCCGTCCTCGTGCTCATGGTGCGTCTCCTTCTTCCGCGTCCCCCGTAGGGGCGGCTCCGTCCATTGTCCCCCGCGGCGCAAATCCGCCCGGACCCGGGGGCAGCGTCCGGGCGCCGGTCCGGCGGCCCCGTCCGGGCGCCGGGCCCGTGCTGTGCCGGCCCGGCGCCGAGCCCGGTTCGGCGGCCGTCGCAGGGCTCCTGCCGGCTCGGGGAACCAGCCCGACCGCCGGCCCAGGAGTTCTGGCGGCTCCACGGCCCGGTCCGGGATCCTGCCGGCTCCGCCACCGGGCCGGGGACCCTGCCCCGCTGATGCCCGGCGGCCCGGTCAGTCCCCGCGGCGCCGCCGGGAGACGACGCTCACGGCGCCGAGCACGGCCAGGGCGACCGCCGCACCGGCAACGGCGACCAGCCAGAGCGGGGTGTCCCCGGTCGAGGCCTGGGCCGCGGCGTCCTCGGCCGGCGGCTCGGGGACCTCGGCGGTGGGCGTCACGCCGGGGGACGGCTCCGACCCGGCGCCGACCTCGTAGGCGAAGGTGCCCTCGATCGGGTGCCCGTCGCTGGAGACGACGCGCCAGACGACCTGGTAGGTCTGGTCCTCCGCGCCGGGGTCGGTCAGGGGCTGGACGATCCGGTTCCCCTCGGTCTCGAGCGGTCCGTCCGTCACGGAGCGGCCCTCGGAGTCGGTGACCTGCACCTGGTGGCCGATGTCCATCACCTGCCCGGAGAAGGTCAGCTCGAGCTCCTCGGGGGCGGTCGTCAGGGTGGCGCCGGGTTCCGGGCTCACGCCGGTGAGCTCGTCGTGGGCGGAGGCGGGCAGGGCGGTCAGGACGGTGACGGCGCCCGCCGCCAGCAGCGCCGCGGCGCCTCGTGTGCTGGGTCGTGCGGTGTGTCGTGCGGTGCGCATGGGTGGTCTCTCCTCGAGGGGCCCGGGCAGGGCATCGGTCGGCTGTCGGTGCGGGGCGTCGGTCTGTGCCGTCGGCACGGTCCGCGGACCGGGACGGCCGGCGGCGTGCACGGGGGCGCCGCTCGTCCCGCCGCGGGCCGGTTCCGGGACCCCGCCGCGGCACCGGCCGGATCAGCCGACGGGCAGCGGGGCGGGTCCGGCCGGGAGCAGGAGCCGGCGCCGAGGCCGGGGCGGACCGCGGTGGGAGCGCACGGGGCGCAGCAGGGACTGGTCGGTGAGCGCGTGCGGGCGCCCCGGCCGCACCGCGCGCGGACGGCGGGCGACCACCGGGGAGGACAGGGACCGCCACAGCCGCCGGACCCGCAGCCGCAGCGCCTCCAGGAGGAGCACGGCCGCGACCTCTCCGTGGCGCGTGAGGGCGTAGCCGGCGAGCGCGGCCAGCAGGTGGGCCGTGAGCATGACGGACCCGCCGTGCTCCGGATGGGGGCCGGCCTGCAGCACGAGAACGGGTCCGCCCCCGGCCGCCCCGTGGTGGGAGGCGCCCGGAGCGGCGCTGACGGTGCCCGACGCGGCGAACAGGGCGTGGAACAGGGACTGGCTGAGCAGCACGCTCAGCGCCAGCGCGGACCGGGACAGCGCCCGGCCCGCCAGCGCCATGCACAGCGGCCCGGACAGCGCCAGGGACAGGAGCACGAGCAGCGGCGGCGGGGGCTGTCCGCCCGCGACGGTGTGGGAGACCGCGGCCGCCGAGGTGGCGAGGGCCGCACCGGCCCAGCCGCGGGCGAGACGGCGTGCACGTGGGCTCACGCGCCCCCTCCCCTCGGATCGCCGGCCGGTCGGCTCGGTGCTCCCATTATGCGCGGCACCGCGAGGGCCGGGCCAGTCGCGGTGGGCCGGGCCCGGGCGCCCTGCAGTCACGACCCCGACCGGACCACGGCCCTCCGGCGCGGCGGAGAGGCCGAGCCGCCCCGGCCGGGCGTCCGGGCAGCACGCCGGAACGACCTCGCGCGGACCGGGCGCCGGGCACCAGGAGGACCGCGCCCGCGCACCGGGTCCCCGGCACGGCGAAGGGGCGGCCCCGGTGGGGGCCGCCCCTTCGGACGAAGCCATGGAGAAGGTCCAGGACGGACCCGCGGGTGTCCCTACTTCTTGGACACGGCCGCCTTGAGCTTGGAACCAGCGGTCAGCTTGACGCCGTGGCCGGCCGGGATCTCGATGGTCTCACCGGTCTGCGGGTTGCGGCCCGTGCGCGCGGCGCGGTCGGTGCGCTCGACGGCCAGCCAGCCCGGGATGGTGATCTTCTCACCGGCGGAGACGGACTCCTCGAAGACCTGGAACAGCGCGTCCAGCACCCCGTTGACGGCGGCGTTGGTGGTGCCGGCCTTCTCGGCGACCTCGGCGACGAGTTCACTGCGGTTCTTAGCCATGTTCATGTCCTCCTGGACTTGGGGTCGTGGGGAAGCGCGCGCCGGGAACCGGTCGCGCTCCTGCGTCAGAAATTACCAGCTGGACTTCGAGATGCCGGGCAGCTCGCCACGGTGCGCCATCTCGCGGAAACGGACGCGGGAGATGCCGAACTTCTGGATGGTGCCGCGGGGGCGCCCGTCGATCTGGTCGCGGTTGCGCAGGCGGACCGGGGAGGCGTCGCGGGGCAGCTTCTGCAGGCCCAGGCGAGCGGCCTCGCGGGCCTCGTCGGTGGCGTTCTCGTCGACCAGGGTCTTCTTCAGCTCGGCACGCTTCGCGGCGTAGCGCTCGACGACGACCTTGCGCTGCTCGTTCTTGGCGATCTTGGACTTCTTGGCCATGGATTCAGCGCTCCTCGCGGAAATCGACGTGCTTGCGGACGACCGGGTCGTACTTCTTGAGCACCATGCGGTCCGGGTCGTTGCGGCGGTTCTTGCGGGTCACGTAGGTGAAACCGGTGCCGGCGGTGGACTTCAGCTTGATGATGGGACGAACGTCCTTGTCCTTGGCCATGCTAGATCTTCTCCCCACGTGCGATCATGTCGGTCACGACAGCGTCGATGCCGCGGGCGTCGATGACCTTGATGCCCTTGGCGCTGACGTTGAGCGTCACGCTGCGCCGCAAGGACGGCACCCAGTAACGCTTCTTCTGGATGTTCGGGTCGAACCGGCGCTTGGTACGGCGGTGCGAGTGCGAAATGCTGTGCCCAAAGCCCGGCTGAGCTCCGGTCACCTGGCAGTGCGCTGCCATAGTGTTCTCCTCCAATGTTGACGAAATGACGGCACGCAGTGGGAGCCGCAGGATGATCACTCACCTGCGGCCGCGAGCGTCCCGTCACCTTCAGAATTGCCACCGTTCGCCAACCGGGCCCTCTCGTGAGACCCGCGGTCGGAACCGGCGAAGGCCTCGCCACGATGAAGACGGTGAAGATCAAGGTGCCGGACGGTGGACTCCACCCCACGACAGCCTTGAAGTCTAGGCCCGTACGGACTTCCCCGCAACCTGACGTCAGGCGTGACCAGCTTCTGGCCAGTCTACCGGCTCCCCGGACCCCCGCAAACCGGCGGCGCCGCGGGGGGCGGGCCCGGCGGGGACCACGTCCTGCGGGAACAGGGTCGTCCACCCGGGGTGCCGGGCGGCGACCGTGTCCCCGGAGGAGGTGCCCCGCAGCCGGCGCCCGATCCAGGGCAGCAGGTACTCGCGGGCCCAGTACAGGTCCTCCTTGAGCACACCCGGGCTGGCGGTGACGGGCAGCTGCTCCGTGGGCGGTAGCTCCAGCGCGTGCGCGACGCCGAGCAGCTCGAGCATCCGGGCGGCCACGTAGGTGTGCCCGGCGGCGGACATGTGCAGCCGGTCCACCGCCCAGTAGCGCCAGTCCTGCAGCGTGCGCATCCGCCAGTAGTCGAGCACCCGGCACCCGTGCCGGTCGGCGATCTCGCGGACGTGCTCGTTGTACAGGGCCTGCCGGGGACGGGTCCAGGACGTGGGCGCGTCCCGGCCGGGGTCGAAGGCCGTGAACAGCACCACCTCGGCGCCGGAGGCGCGCAGCCGGGCGACCGCCTGCTCGTAGACCTCCATGAGGGCGTCCACGTCCGCCCGCGGGCGGAGCATGTCGTTCCCGCCGGCGTAGAGGCTCACCAGGGTCGGCTCCAGGGCCAGGCACGCGTCCAGCTGCCCCTCGACGATCCCGCGCAGCAGGCGTCCGCGGACCGCGAGGTTCGCGTAGCGGGTGTCCGGGTGGGCGGCCGTCAGCTGCTCGGCCACGAGGTCCGCCCAGCCGCGCACGCCGTTGGGGCGGGCGGGGTCGGGGTCGCCCACGCCCTCGGTCATCGAGTCGCCCAGGGCCACGTACCGGATGGGCCGGGCGGGCGGGACAGGGGCAGGGCGGGACGCCGTCGGCTCCGTCATGCGGTGTGCTCCGTTCGGGGGTGCGGGGCGGCCCGGGCTCAGGGCGCCGTGCGGTCGGTGTGCTGCGGCTGCGCCGGCTCCCCCACGCCCTGGAAGCGCGGACGGGTGCCGAGGGCCTCGTTGATCGCGCGGACCAGCGAGTTGGCCCGCGCGTTCTCCGGCAGCGTCTCGATCAGGACGGGGTTGCCCGCCCCGTCGGCCAGGGGGATCCGCCAGTTGGGGTACTCGTCGCCGGTGCCGGGCTGGTTCTGCATCCGCCGCTCGCCGACCGCGTCCACGAGGGAGACGTTGAACAGCAGCGCCGGCGCCTGGCCCAGCCAGCGGTGCAGCGCCTCGACCCGGGCCTGCTCGCCCGTGGCCCCGCCCTCGGGCAGGAGCCCGTCCGCGGCCACGGCGGCGAAGAACGTGTCCAGCTGCTTCCGGGCCTCGGCGCGCTCCTCCTCCACCGGGCGGGCCAGCAGACCGAGCTGCTCGCGCACGTCCACCTGCACCCCCTGGAGGAAGCCCGCGGTGGGCGGGAAGTCGTGGGTGCTGACGGAGGCCATGCTCAGCTCCCGGTACCGCGCCGGCGGCAGGGGCTCGTCGCCGTCCGTCTCGAACCACAGGATCGAGGTCCCGAGCACGCCGCGCTCGGCGAGGTACTCCCGCACCCACGGCTCCAGGGTGCCCAGGTCCTCGCCGACCACCACGGCCCCGGCGAGCTCGGCCTCGAGCGCCAGGATGCCCACCATCGCCTCGTGGTCGTAGTAGACGTAGGCGCCCTCGGAGGCCTGCTGGCCCTCCGGGATCCACCACAGCCGGAACAGGCCCAGGACGTGGTCCACCCGGATGCCGCCGGCGTGCCGGAAGATGGTGCGCAGCATGTCCCGCCAGGGCAGGTAGCCGGCCTCGGCGAGGCGCTCGGGGTGCCACGGGGGCTGGGACCAGTCCTGGCCCTTCTGGTTGTACATGTCCGCGGGCGCGCCCACGCTGACCCCGGAGGCCAGCACGTCCTGCAGCGTCCACGCGTCGGCGCCCTGCTTGTGCACCCCGACCGCGAGGTCGTGGATCACGCCGATGTCCATCCCGGCCAGGTGGGCGGCGCGCTGGGCGGACTCGAGCTGCTCGTCGAGCAGCCACTGCATCCACACGTAGAAGTCGACCCGGTGGGACAGCCGGGTCCGCGCCTCTGCCGCGTAGGGGGAGTCCGGGGCGGCGGCGACGTCGTCCCACTCGGGGGCGTCCTCGCCGAGCTCCTCCCGCAGCGCGCACCACAGGCCGAAGTCCTGCAGGCCCTGCCCGCCCTCGGCCACGAACCGGCGCAGCTGCTGCTGGCGGTGCGGGGAGCGGCGGACCGTGAACAGCAGCTCGAGGCTCTTCAGCTTGGCGGCGTACGCCTTGTCCCGGTCGATGGTGCTGGTGTCGAGGTTCTCCCGGCGCTGGATGGCCGCGAGCGTGTTGACCACCTCGAGGTCGGCCGGGCGCAGGTAGGCGTACTCGGGGACCTCGGCGATGCGCAGGTAGAGAGGGTTGAAGAAGCGGCGGCTGGTGGGCAGGTACGGCGAGGGCTCCACCGGCGGGGCGGGCTCGGCGGCGTGCAGCGGGTTGACCAGCAGGTAGTCCGCGCCCTGCTCCCCGGAGACGGCCGCGAGGCTCGCCAGGTCCGAGACGTCCCCCACCCCCCAGGAGCGCCCCGAGGTCACCGAGTAGATCTGCGCCATGTAGCCCCAGCGGCGCCGGCCGTGCAGCCGGTCGGTGGTGGAGAGCCGGCGCGGGGTCACCGCCAGCGGCGTGGTGACGGCCTGCCCGCCGTCGACGTCGGGGCACTCGGCCCGGACCTCGTACCAGCCCGGGCCGAGGTTCTCGGGGACCTCGAAGGTGACCTCCCCGGTGAGCACGCCGTCGACGTCGCGCGGGGAGCGCCAGCTGTCCGTCTGCGCGGCCGTGGTCCGGGTCCCGTCCTCCCCCACGAGGGAGACGTGCACGGCCGAGCCGTGCGGGACGTGGACCGCGAAGCGGGTGCGGGCGCCCTCGACGGCGACGACGACGGGCGGCAGCACCCGCCGCCACGGCGCCAGCTCCCGCCGGGCCAGGCAGGCCTCGACGGCGTCGTCGTCGCCGGCGTCGGCGCCCAGGGCGTCGAGGACGGCGCGCAGGGTGGCGGCCGGGACCTCTCGCTCCTGGCCGTCGAACCCGGAGTAGGTCGTGGAGACCCGGTACGCCTCGGCGAGCCGGTGCAGGGGGTCGGCAGTGCTGGTGGTGTCGGCCATGGGGACCACTCTAGCCAGAGCCCGCCCCGAGTCGCAGGGTGCTGATGATCCCGGCCGCTACGCCAGGGTGCGGGCGACGTCGACGACGAAGCGGTACCGCACGTCCGAGGCGACCACCCGGTCGTAGGCGGCGTCGACCTCGTCGGCGCCGATCAGCTCGATCTCCGCCTCGACGCCGTGCTCGGCGCAGAACTCGAGCATCTCCCGGTGCTCGGGGATGCCGCCGACCATCGACCCGGTGAGCACGCGCTGCGGGGCGATGAGCGCGCCGGGGCGGACGCTGTACGGCTCGGTGGGCAGTCCCACGGAGCACAGCACGCCGTTGACCCGCAGCAGGGACAGGTAGTCCTCGATGGGCAGGTCCGCGGAGACGGTGTTGATGATCAGGTCGAAGCGGCCCCGGTTGCGCTCGAACGTCTCCGGGTCCTTCGTGGCGAAGTAGTCGGTGGCCCCGAAGGCGAGCCCGTCCTCCTGCTTGGACAGGCTCTGGCTCAGGACGGTGACCTCGGCGCCCATGGCCGCGGCGATCTTCACCGCCACGTGGCCCAGCCCGCCCATGCCCAGGACCGCGACCTTGCTCCCGGGGCCGGCGCCCCAGCGCTTGAGCGGGGCGTAGGTCGTGATCCCGGCGCACAGCAGCGGGGCGGCCTTCGCGGGGTCCAGGGCCTCGGGCACGCGCAGCACGAAGCGCTCGTCGACGACGATGCCCGCGCTGTAGCCGCCGCGCGTGGCGCTCCCGTCGGGCAGCGCGGTGTTGTAGGTGGCCACGACGCCCTCGGCGCAGAACTGCTCGAGGCCCTGGGTGCACTGCTCGCAGCGCCCGCAGGAGTCGACGAAGCAGCCGACGCCGACGGTGTCACCGGCCGTGAAGCCGGTGACCTGCTCCCCCACCGCGCGCACGCGGCCCACGATCTCGTGGCCGGGGGTGACGGGGTACCGGGCGCCGCCCCACTCGTCGCGCACGGTGTGGATGTCGGAGTGGCAGATCCCGGCGTAGTCGATCTCGATCTCGACGTCGTGGGCGCCGACCGGGCGGCGCTCGATCGTGGTGCGGCGGAAGCCGGAGTCGGCGGAGACGGCCTCGAGGGCGGGGAACGTGGTCATGGGGTGCTCCTGTCGTGGGACGGGTCGTGCGGAACGTCGTGGGGGTGCGGTGCGGGCTGTCGCGCAGGCGCCTACCAGGCGCGGGCCACCAGCTCGTAGGAGCGGGCGCGCACCTCGGGGTCGTGAGCATAGCTGTTGAGCATCAGCTCGTCGGCGCGGGTGATCTCGACGATCTGCTCCAGCTCGGCGACGACCCGGTCGGGCGTGCCGACCGCTGAGACGGCCAGGTGCTCCTCGACCATGCTCGCCTCCGCCGCGGTCAGCTCCACGCGCCCGGTGGGCGGCTGCAGCGGGCGCCGGTCGTTGCGGGCGATCCCGCGTACGAGCAGCTGGTGGGTGCTGAACTGCCGGCGCGCCTCCTCGTCGGTGTCCGCGGCCAGGACGTTCGCCGCGACCACCACGTACGGGCGCTCCACCGTGGCGGTCGGGGCGTCCGCGTCGAAGCGCTGCCGGTAGAGGGCGATCGCGTCCATGATCATGGCGGGGGCGAAGTGCGAGGCGAACGCGTAGGGCAGGCCGAGCCGGGCGGCGACCTCGGCGCCGCCCGTGGAGGAGCCGAGGATCCACAGGGGCACTCCCGTGCCCCGGGCCACGGGCGCCCGCACGACCTCCTGCTCCTGGCCGCCGAACAGCCGCACCAGCCGGCGGACGTCGGACTCGAAGGTGTCGTGGCCGGCGTGCCCGCGCCGCAGCTCGAGCGCGGTGCGCATGTCGGTGCCCGGCGCCCGGCCCAGGCCCAGCTCCACCCGGCCCGGGTAGAGGTTGGCGAGCGTGCCGAAGGCCTCGGCCACGGTCAGCGGGACGTGGTTGGGGAGCATGATCCCGCCCGAGCCCACCTGGATGCGGTCGGTGGCGGCCAGGGCCTGGCCGATCAGCACCGCCGTGGCGGAGGAGGCGAACGCCTCCGTGTTGTGGTGCTCGGCGTACCACAGGCGCCGGTAGCCGGACGCGTCGAGCCGGCGGGCGAGGTCCACGGCCTCCCGGAGGGCGTCCGCGGTGGTGCGCCCCTCGGACAGGGGCACGAGGTCGAGGGCGGACAGCGGGACGCGGGGCGGGGTGGGCAAGGGCGGCTTCTTCCGTCGGGGAGGGGCACGAAGGGGTCCGCTGGCGGCAACACCCCGGGTCGGGGCGCTTATTCCGGGCCGTTGTCCTCCTCACATCCCGGCGACGGCCCGGTCCCGGTGAGGCACGATGGGACCATGACGACTTCCCCGCACCCGACCACCTCGCCGTCCCCGGCCCAGCCCGGGCCGCCCGCGCCCGCCGCGGACTGGTCGCCGGCGTGCGTGGTCTTCGACTGCGACGGGATCCTGATGGACACGGAGGCCAACTGGGCCCGTGTCCAGCGCGCCGTGGCGCAGCGCCACGGGCTGGCGTACACCGACGCGATGGAGCGCGCCATGATGGGCTGGTCCGCGGCGGACGTGGCCACGGCGATCGCGGACGCCGCCGGCGCCGACCGCGCCCTGGTCCACGCCGACGTGCTGCGCACCGAGGAGCAGACCCTGACCGCGCAGATCGTCCCCCTGCCGGGGGCGCTGGAGACCGTGCGGGAGTTCGCGGAGCGGCTGCCGGTGGCCGTGGCCAGCAACTCCACGCGCACGATCCTCGGGGTGAAGCTGGAGCAGGCGGGCTTCGCCCCGCACCTCGCCACGTGGGTCTCCTCGGAGGACGTGGCGCGCGGCAAACCGGCCCCGGACATCTACGCCGAGGCCGTGCGGCGGCTGGGCTTCGCCCCGGCGGAGGCGCTGGCCGTGGAGGACTCCGTGGTGGGCGCGACCTCGGCCGTGGCGGCGGGGCTGGTGGTCGTGGCCGTGCCCTCGGTCCCGGACGGGGACCCCGTGCCCGCACACCACCGGGTGGTGTCGCTGACGGACCCGGCGTTCCGGTCGCTCGTGGCCCGCTGGCTGGGCTGAGCGGGACGCCGGCCCGGCGTCCCGCCCGGCCGGCTCAGCGGTTCCAGATGCCGTAGGTCTGGGCCAGCTCGGAGACCTTGCGCGCCCGGGCCAGGCGGGGCAGGTAGCTGCCGTCGCCCACGACGTGCCCGGAGTCGTGCTGCGTGATGAGCTCGCGCGCCCAGGTGATCTCCTGCTCGCTCGGGGCGAGGTTGCGGTTGATCCCGTCCGTCTGCTCCGGGTCCAGGCACAGCTTGCCCGTCATGCCCATCGACTGGGTCACGGCGCACGCCTGCGCGAGCTCCTCCCCGGAGGCGCCGAGGGTCGGCCCGTCGATGGGGCCGGGCAGCTCGCCCACGCGCGAGGCCACCACGAGGCTCGAGCGCGCGAAGGCCAGGGCCATCGGGTCCGCGCTGACGCCGGTGTCCCGGCGGAAGTCGCCGACCCCGAACGCGAGCCGGAACACGCCCGGCGCGCGCGCGATGTCGTTGGCGTTCATGATGCCCACCGCGGACTCGATCAGCGCCACCACCGGCGTGCCGGCGGGCGCCATCATGGCGGTCTTGGTGATGTGGTCGGGGTGCTCCGTCTTGGCGAGCATGATCCCCCGCAGGCGTCCCACCCGGCTCAGCGCGGCCAGGTCCTGCTCCCAGTACGGCGTGGTGATGTCGTTGATCCGCACCCAGGCGCTCGCGCCGGCCTCCAGGGCCTCCACGACGTTGCGCCGGGCCTGGTCCTTGCCGTCGGCCGGGATCGCGTCCTCGATGTCGAAGACGACCGAGTCGGCCTCGGACGCGAGCGCCGTCGGGAAGGCGGACGGGTCGGCGGCGGAGGTGAGCAGCCACGAGCGGGACAGGCGGGCCGGCAGCGCGGCGGCGCGCTGGTTGCGGTAGGGGGCCACGGGAGGTCCTTTCCGGGACGAGGGGCGGAGGGCGGAGGGCCCGGCGGTCCGCCTCCTGGCGCGCGGACCCGGACCGCACCAGCTGACCAGTCTAGGCGGCGCGCCGCGGCGGGGCGCCGCTCAGACGGCCAGCGGGGTGTGACGTCGGTCAACCCGCTCCTCGGGCCGGACGGGGCCCGGCGCCGTCCCCTCCCCGAAGGGCGAGCCGCCGAGGGCCTCCCGGCCGTGCGCGGAGACCCAGTTCCGCAGGTCGGGCCCGACCGGCACGATCTGGGACGGGTTGATGTCCTCGTGGACGATGTAGTAGTGCTCCTTGACCTGCTGGAAGTCCACGGTATCCCCGAAGCCGGGGGTCTGGAAGAGGTCCCGGGCGTAGCCCCACAGGTGCGGCATCTCGGTGAGCTTGTTCCGCGAGCACTTGAAGTGGGAGTGGTAGACCGGGTCGAAGCGCACGAGGGTGGTGAACAGCCGCACGTCGGCCTCGGTGATGTGCTCGCCCATGAGGTAGCGGCGGGTGGCGAGGCGCTCCTCGAGCCAGTCCAGCGCCGCCCACAGCCGCTCGTAGGCCTTCTCGTAGGCCTGCTGGGAGCCCGCGAAGCCACATCGGTACACGCCGTTGTTGACCTCGGTGTAGACGCGCCGCATGACCTGCCGCATCTCGTCCTCGAGCCCGGCCGGCCAGAGGTCCGGGGCGCCCTCCCGGTGGAAGGCGGTCCACTCCTTGGCGAGGTCCTCGGTGAGCTGGGCGAAGTCGTTGGTCACCACCTTCCCGCTCGCGACCTCCACGACAGCCGGCACGGTGATGCCCCGCGGGTAGTCCGGGTAGCGGGCGAGATACGCCTCCTGGAGCCGCTCGATGCCCAGGACGGGGTCCCGGCCGTCCGGGTCGAGGTCGAAGGTCCAGGACCGGGCGTCGTGCACCGGACCGGGCAGTCCGACCGGGAGGGCGTCCTCCAGCCCCAGCAGACGGCGCACGATCAGGGTGCGGTTGGCCCAGGGGCAGGCCCGGGCGGCGACGAGCCGGTAGCGCCCGGCCTCCACCGGCCAGGCCCGGGCCCCCTCGCTCAGCCGGGCGTGCTCCGGGTCGCGCACGATCCCGTCCTCGATGTAGGTGGTGTCCCGGGTGAACTCCTCCCCCGGGTGCACGTAGGCGCCGGCGGTGCTGTGCTCGTCGGACTGGCGGGTGCTGCGTGGGGACATGCTGGCTCCTCGGGGCTGCGCTGCCGGACGGTGGGTCACCGGCGGGCCGGTGAGGGAGCGGCCACTGGGCCGCCCCCGGTTTTGATGATACGTCAATGATGTGCTCGGGTACCAGCCCCGGTTCCGTCGGGGGTGAGGTCTACAGTAGAGCCGTCCAGCACCCCTCCACCACGGGACCCCGCCCATGAGCAGCCACGGCCACGAGCCCGAGTACGGGCAGCGCATCCCTCACCGGGACCTCCCGGCGCCCGCACCGGCGCCGCGGCCCTCCCCGGCCTCACCGCGGGCGACCCGCCGGATGGCCCGCGGCCTCTCGTTCACGCTGATCATGCTGGGCGTCCTGCTGGGTGCCGGGCTCGCCGCACAGGAGGTGGTCTGGGGCTGGGTCGTCGGCGCGCTGCTGGCCGCGCCCGGGGCCGCCGGGTTCGTCGCCGTCCAGGCCCAGCTGCACCCTGCTCTGCGGGACCCCGCGGTGCCGCCGCTGCGGAGCCGCTCGAGGTGGTGGCTGGTCCCCGCAGCCCTGCTGCTGCTCGGCCTGCTCCCCCTCGCCGGGGCGTTCGCGGTGGGGCCCGCCCTCGAGGGCACCGCACGCGCCGACCTGGTCGACGAGTACGTCAGCGTGCTGGTCGTCGCCGGCATGACACTGGTGGTCTCGGCAGCCCTGGGCTTCGGACTGGTCGCCATGGCGACGTTCACCCGTCCCGACGACGACGACTCCCCGCTGCGCCCCACCGGCTACGCCGAGCGCCTGCGGCGGACCGACCCCCGGGAGCACTACGACTCGGACTGGATACGGCGCGGCCGAGGACCCCGGCACGGCCCCGACGGCGGCCCCTCACCCGGCGGACCGCCCCGCGTTTGACTTTAGTTGACGCGTCAATATAAGCTGGGGGGTCCTGCCCCGCACGAGAGGATCCCCGCATGAACACCCCGGAGCCCGCCGAGGTCAACTGGCTGACCGCCGAGGAGCAGTGCGCCTGGCGGAGCTTCCTCGCACTGAGCCGTGGCATGCAGACCGCGATCGACCGCCAGCTGTCCCGGGACAGCGCGCTGTCCGGCTCGGAGTACGAGGTCCTCGTGCCGCTCTCCGAGAGCGGCACCGGGGTGATCCGGTCCCGGGACCTCATGCACACGCTCGGCTGGGAGCGCAGCCGGCTGTCCCACCTGCTCTCGCGGATGGCCCGCCGCGGCCTGCTCGAGCGCCTGCCGTGCGACAGCGACGCCCGGGGCCTCGACGTGCGGATCACCCCGGAGGGCCGCCGCGCCATCGAGGCCGCCGCCCCCGGCCACCTCGAGATGGTGCGCGCGGCGTTCGTCGACCACCTGACCCAGGAGGAGATGGACACCCTGCGCCGGGTCTCGGGCAAGGTCATCCCCCGGCTCGAGGAGCTGGGACTGTGCTGACGCCGGCCGTCTGACCCGCTCGGGTCCCTCCCGGGCGGACCCGTGCGGGCGGGGGCGCCCGGACGCGGCGAGGACAAGGGACAGGCCCTGCCGCATGGGGGGATCGGCAGGGCCTGTCGGGCATCCCTATCGGGGGGAACGGGACGCCGGTCATCGGCAGGAACCATCCGGGCGCCGATGGGGGGATCGCGCCCGGGCCATCGCCGACGACAGATTCACTTTAGACTGAGTGATCTGCATGGGCAAGCCACCTCCGGGGCGCGTCCGGAATACAGACCGGGTGCCGCGAGGGCGTCCTCCCGGTTGCCGCTGCGCCCCGGTTCCCGGCGCCGGTCGGGGCGGAGGAGCCGTGCCGGGCGACGGCCGACGGGTCAGCGACGGCCGGCCGACGCGGCGACGGGCGGCCTACGGGTCGGCCACGGGCCCGAGGTCGGCGACGAGGTCGAGGAAGCGGTGCAGCAGCGCGGACCGGTCCTCGCGCCGCCACGCGACGGCCAGCTCGAGCTCCGGGGCGTGCTCGATCCCGCGGTACTCGACGCCCGCCAGCTGCACGGCACGCGCTCCGGCGGGCACCACGGCCACGCCGCCGCCGGCGGCCACGAAGGACAGCAGCGCGGACGTCCCGCTCGCCACGCGGACGATCCGGGGCTGGAACCCGGCCTGGCGGCAGAGGTCCGCGCCGGCCCGGTAGAGCACGGAGTCCGGCGGGCAGGCCACGAAGTCCTGGTCCTGCAGCTCGTGCACGGCCACAGGGCCGTCCTCGTCCAGCGCACCGCCGGAGGGCACCGCGACCACGAGCGGTTCGCGGGCGACGACCCGGTGCTCGAGCTCCGGGGAGGCCACCGGGGGGCGAAGCAGCGCGGCGTCCAGCGTGTGCCCGCGGAGCCCCTCCTCCATGGCGGGGGTCAGCATCTCCCCGTGCAGCGCCAGGGAGAGCCCCGGCAGCACCTGCGCGGCCCGCCGCACCAGGCCGGGCATCGTCCCGTAGGTGGCGGAGCCGCAGAAGCCGACCCGCAGCACCCCCGTGGTGCCCTGGCCCACCTGGTGGACGTCGGCCTCGAGGGCCTCGAGCTCCCCGACGATCCGGCGGCCCCGGTCGAGCAGCACCTGACCGGCGGCGGTGAGGTCCACCCGGCGGGTGGTGCGGTCCAGGAGGCGCACCCCGAGCTGCTCCTCGAGCTGACGGATCTGCTGGGACAGTGGCGGCTGGGCCATGTGCAGGCGCTTGGCGGCCCGGCCGAAGTGCCGCTCCTCGGCCACGGCGATGAAGTAGTTGAGCTGCCGGAGCTCCATCGTGGACGGCCGTCCTTCCGCTCGTTCCGCGGGATCGTCGTCGACCCCGGGCACCTGTTCCCCCGCAGACTACCCGGGGAGGACGCCGCGGTGACAGCGCCCGGGGCCACGTCCGGCTCGCCGGTCCCGGCTCGGCGGTGTCCGTGACCGGGGCGAGCCGGGGTGGTGGAATGGGCGCATGCGCACCGACATCCCCGCCGACCGGCATGGCTCCTTCGCCCGGGCGGTCAAGTCCCTGGTCGTCCCCCGCCCCATCGCGTGGATCAGCTCGCGGTCCGCGGCCGGTGTGGACAACCTCGCCCCGCACTCGTTCTTCACGGTGGCCTCCAGCACGCCCACGATCGTCCAGTTCGTCTCGGTCGGGGAGAAGGACAGCCTCCGCAACATCCGGCAGACCGGGGAGTTCGTGGTGAACTTCGCGTCCGCGGAGCTGTTCGAGCAGATCAACGCCACGGGCACCGACTACCCCCCGGAGGTCAGCGAGTTCGACGCCGTCGGGCTCACCCGCGAGCCGTCCCTGACCGTGGGCGTGCCCCGGGTGGCGGAGTCCCCCGCGGCCATCGAGTGCCGGCTGCACGCGGAGCCGATGCCGATCGGCGACTGCTTCCTCGTCTTCGGCGCGGTCACGCACGTGGCCGTGGACGAGACGGCCCTGGACGGGCGGGGTCCGCTCGTCCAGGCCCTGCAGCCGATCGCCCGGCTCGGGCGCGACGAGTGGGGAGAGCTCGGCCGGATCCGCTCGATCCGGCGCGTGCCCTACCGTGAGGCCGAACCGGAGGCCGACCTGCCCTGAGCGCCCGGCCTCAGAGCCGCACGCCCGTGCGCTCCAGCTGCCGGCGGACCTCCCGGCGCTGGACCTTGCCGAGCATCGTGCGCGGGAGCTCGTCGACGGCCACGATCCGCCGGGGCACCTTGTAACGGGTGACCTCGGCGTAGCAGTGCTCGCGCAGGGCGCCCTCGTCGAGCTCGCGGCCCGGCGCCAGGACCACGGCCGCCACGACGACCTCGGTGCCGCGCGGGTCGGTGAGCCCCACGACGGCGGCGTCCTCGACGTCCTCGTGCCGGCGCAGCGCGTTCTCCACCTCGGTGGGGGCCACGTTGAACCCGCCGGTGATGACGACCTCCTTGAGCCGGTCGACCACGCGCAGGAAGCCGGCGTCGTCGACCGTGACGATGTCCCCGGTGCGCAGCCAGCCGTCCGTGCTCAGGGCCCGGGCCGTCTCGTCGGGACGCCTCCAGTACCCCTGGAAGACCTGCGGTCCCCGCACCCACAGCTCGCCCTCGTGGCCGCGGGGGACGTCCTCGAGGGTCTCCGGGTCGACGAGCCGGATGTCGGTGGAGGGGAAGGGGACGCCGATGGACCCGGCGCGGCGGGAGTCGTTGAGCGGGTTGCACGCCACGAGCGGGGAGCACTCGGTGAGCCCGTAGCCCTCGATCAGGATGCCGCCCGTGGCCTGCTCCCACCGCTCCACGAGCGGGACGGGCAGGCTCATGGCCCCGGAGACGGCCACCGAGATGCCCCGCAGGTCGGTGCGCTGCTCCTGCGCGGCGTCGAGCAGCTTCTCGTAGACCGGCGGCACGGCGGGCAGCACGGTGGGCCGGGAGCGCTTCATCGCCCCGAGGACGAGGTCGGTGCGGACGGTCGGGAACAGCACGAGCTCGGCGCCCAGGGACATCGCGAAGGTCACCCCCAGGGTCAGGCCGAAGGCGTGGAAGAGGGGCAGCACGCCGTGCACCACCTCGTGCTCGGTGGAGCCGAGCCAGTGCCGGCCCATGAGGGCGTTGGACTCGAGGTTGCGGTGGGTGAGCATCGCCCCCTTGGGCAGTCCGGTCGTGCCGGAGGTGTACTGCAGCAGGGCGAGGTCGTGGGCGGTGGGCCGCGGGTGGTCCACGGCGATCGGGTCCGCGGCCAGCAGCTCGCGCCACCGCATCGTGCCCGGGGCCGGCCCGGTGAGCTGGGCGCGCGAGGCCCGGGCCGCGGGCAGCGGCAGGCGCAGGGCCATCCGCTGCGCGAGAGGCATGGCCGCGGTGATGTCCACGGCCACGACCGTGTCCACCGGCAGGTCGGGGCCGAGGGACCGGACCCGCTCGGCCGCACGGTCCCACACGATCGCCACGCGCGCGCCGTGGTCCTCGAACTGGTGGCGCAGCTCGTGCGCGGTGTAGAGGGGGTTGTGCTCCACGACGACGGCTCCGAGGCGCAGCACGGCGTAGAACGCCACGATGTGCTGCGGGCAGTTCGGCAGCACGAGCGCCACCCGGTCCCCGTGCCGCACGCCGAGCCGGCGCAGGCCCTCGGCCGCGCGCTCGACCTGCCGCCCGAGGTCGGCGTAGCTGGTCCGGGCCCCGAAGAACTCGAGCGCGGTCTTCCGGCCGTGCCGGGCCACCGACCGCTCGAGCATGTGCGCGAGCGAGGTCTCCGGCAGGTCCAGGTCCGCGGGGACCCCGGGGTCGTAGCTGGCGGTCCAGGGGCGGGCACGCAGGAAGTCGCGGGCGGATTCGGCAGGCATGGCCCGTACCCTACTCGGCGGTCGCCGCGGGCTCCCAGTCCCGCCGGGGGCGCCCGCCCGTAGACTTCGATGACATGACTCCCTCCTCGACACCCGGCTCGCCCTCCGCCGACGACCCGATGCCCTGGTCGGACACCGGCCCGCACGACGCCGGCGACGACGCCACGCGCCCGCTGCCGCCGGTCAGCCGGTTCCCCGCGACCGGCTCCTCCGGCCACGGCGCCGCCCCGCAGGACCGGGCGCCGGACGCCGGGTCCGGGTCAGAGTCCGGGAGCGAGGACGAGGACTGGTCGTGGTACGACGACGACACCCAGCACACCCGGCCGCTGCCGGCGGTGAGCGCCCAGCGCCCGGTGCCGGAGGACCCGCCGCGGGCGCCCGAGCTGGGTCCCCGCACCGATCCGACGCCCGCGGTGGGCACCGGCGGGGCCGCGCACCCGTTCCCCGGCGGCACCGCCGGGGAGCAGCCGCCCTCCGGACACCTCTCCCCCGGCTATCCGCCCTCCGGGTACCCGGCCCCCGGTGCCGGCCCGGTGCCGGCCGACCCCGCGACCCGCTACGCCCGGCAGCGGGAGGAGTTCGGCGGCCTGCAGCTCGTCCCCGGCTTCTTCGGCTGGCTCAGCGCCCTCGCCGTGACCTGGCTGCTGCTGGCGCCGGCGGGGCTGGCCGCGGCGGCCCTGGGCTTCCGGGTCGACAGCGGCATGGGCGGGGTCGTCGACGACCTGGCCGCCGGCTCCGCGGCGGCCTGGACCGGGGCGGCGGTGCTCGGCGTCGTCGAGCTCCTCGCCTTCCTCGCCGGCGGGTACGCCGCCGGCCGGATGGCCCGCTTCTCGGGCGCCCGGCAGGGCGTGTCCGTGTGGCTGTGGTCCCTGTTCGGCCGGTCCGTGGCGACCGTGGCCGGGCTGCTGTGGGCGGACACCGTGGGCCTGGCGCCGGTCGGCGTCTCGGCGCAGGCGCTCATCGGCGACCTGCTCGTCCCGGGCCTGCTCGCCGTGGCCGCCGTCCTGCTCGTCGATCTGCTCGGGGCGGTGCTCGGCGGGATGTGGGGCATCCGCTACCACCGCCGGGTCGACCGCTGGGGGGACACGGGGAGGTAACGTTCGCACCCGGAGCCGTGTCGGGTTCGCTTCCCCCGGGACGAAGGGGGACAATCGGAGCACCTCGGTGAGATCCGTCACCCCCACGCAGAAATCTGCGGACCGGCCCACCGAGCAGCACCCGGAGGAAACACCCATGCCGTCCACCCTTGTCGCCGTCGTCGATGACCACGAGGTCGTCCGGGAGGGCGTCCGCCTCGTCTCCATGACCTCCCAGGCGGACGTGAAGCTCGTCGGATCGGCCTCCAGCGTGCCGGACCTGCTCGACCAGCTGGGCCGGGACCCCGAGAACCCGGCCCTGACCGCCCAGGGCGCGAAGCGGATCGAGTGCGAGGTCGTGCTCCTGGACCTCTCCCTGAACGACCTGTCGCGACCCGCCGCCAACGTGGAGCTGCTCCGGGCCGCGGGCATGAAGGTGCTGATCTTCAGCATCGGCGAGAACGCCGCGCTGATCCGCGAGGCGCTGCGGGCGGGGGCACTGGGACTCGTGCGCAAGTCGGACCCGCTCGAGCACGCCATCGAGGAGGCCCGCAACATCGCCGAGGGCAAGCCGGTGATCACCAAGGAGCTGGCCGCCGCGATCGACGGCGACGTCGAGTTCTCCCGGGCGAGCCTCTCCCCGCGCGAGCAGGAGACCCTGCGGCTCTACGCCTCCGGCTTCGCCCAGGTCCAGGTGGCCCGCCGGATGGGGATCAAGCAGAGCGCCGTGAAGACCAACATCGACCGGATCCGCGAGAAGTACGCGCGCGTCGGCCGCCCGGCCCCCACCAAGATCGACCTGCGCATCCGGGCGATCGAGGACGGTCTCGTGGAGCCGACCGCGGACATCACCACGGCGGAGAAGCACCTGTGAGCCGCCCCCGGCGCCGCTGAGGACCGCCGCTCCGTGAGCCACGTCGCGCCCCGGTCCCCGCTCGCCTACCGGAAGGTCCCGGCCCGGCGGCGCCGCACCAGCCTGCTGGTGCCGGCCTCGCCGCAGGAGCTGGGGATGAACTCCTACCGGCTCCTCCTGCTCGCCAACATCTGCCACGGCCTCGTGGCCGTCGCACTGTTCCTGGAGTCCCTCACCATCCTGGAGGACCAGCTGCGCTCCTTCGGGCGGTGGCACCTGGTCTTCCTGGTCGCGCTGCTGCTCAACGGGTCCGTGCTGCTCCTGCAGTCGGCCCGGCAGCGGGTCCGCACGTGGCCGATCATCGTGGCGCCGGTGCTGGTGGCGCTCGCCGTCGTCACGCTGCCGCTGGCCTGGACGGGCCAGGCACCGCCGCAGGACCCGTGGGTGGAACCGTTCATCCTGCTCGCGGCCTGCGCCACCGTGGTCGTGTGGAGCCTCGAGCTGGCCGTGGCCTACCTGACGTCCGTGACGGTCCTCTACGTCCTCGTCATGGTGCGGACCGCGGCCGTCCCGGACATCATGGACGTGCTCTTCGACGCCACGAGCCGGATCGCGTTCGGCGTGGTGCTCGTGGTGCTGATCAGCTTCGTCCTCCGGGGCGGGAGGAACGCGGACCAGGTCTACGCGGACGCGATCGCCCAGGAGCTGCAGCTCACCCGCTCCCGCTCCCAGGCCGAGGAGCAGGAGCGGCTGGACCGCCTGATCCACGACAACGTCATGGCGGCCCTGCTCGACGCCGGCCGCGCCACGGGCCCGGTCCAGCGCCGCACCCGGGAGCTCGCCCAGCGCGCCCTCGACGTCCTCGTCTTCGAGGAGCGCCGCGCCCAGGGCAAGGACACCACGATGGTGCACACGCTGCTGGACGACCTGCTGGAGTCCCTGTCCCCGTGGCGCAACCGGGTGCGCTTCAACAGCATCACGCCCTACATCCGGCCGCCCGGCGAACCGCGGCCCCTCATCCCCGTGGAGACGGCGCAGGCGCTGGTCCAGGCCATCACCGAGGCCGTCTCCAACAGCGCCCGGCACTCCGGCACCGACATCACGTTCGTGACCATGGACGGGGGGGCGTGCCCGCCCACCGCGATCAACCCGGAGGGCTTCTACCTGCGCTTCCAGGTGGTCGACCGGGGCCGGGGCTTCCAGCCGCGCAGCGTCGACTCCCGGCGGCTCGGGGTCCGCGTGTCCATCCTGGGCAGCGTGCGGCAGGTGGGCGGCGAGGTCGAGGTCGACTCCGCACCCGGGCGGGGCACCAGGGTGACGATCCTCTGGCCGCGGGACGCCCGCCCGTGATCTCCCGCGCCTTCTTCCACCCGCTGACCCTGGTGGCCGCCGCGGTCTTCTTCCTGATCCCCGTGGTGCTCGGCATCCTGCAGACCCAGAGCATGGACAAGCCGGAGCTGATGCAGGCCGCGCTCGTGACCTACGTGATCGCCGTGGCGCTGGTCGTCTACCCGTACGGGCGGCGGCTGCCGGACCTGCCCACCGCTCTGGCCGTGCTGCTCATGCTGGTCTCGATCCAGCGCTCCTACGACGCCCTGGACCCGCGGGCCGAGCTGTTCGGCGGGCAGTGGTTCACCCTCGGCTTCGACGGCTTCATCGTGGCCCTGGGCATCCGTCGCCGCGGCGGCTGGGGGTGGGTCACGCTGGTCATCGCCGTGGCCATCTCCATGACGTGGGGCGCCCGCTCCGCGACCGGGCTGTGGGACGCCGCGCTGAGCAACGCGGCGACCGCGGCGCTGCTGCTCGCCAGCCAGCTGATCGCCCGCGAGTACGACCGCGCCTCCATCGCCTTCGCGGAGGCCCGGGACATGGTGATCTCCGCCCGCTCCCACGACGAGGCCGAGAAGGACACCGTCAACGCCTCCGTCCAGCGGGTGCACGAGGTGCGCCGGCTGGCGGGAGGACTGCTCGAGCGCATCGCGCACGACCCCTCCCCGGTCTCCGACTACGAGATCGAGCAGTTCCGGCTCACGGAGGCGCAGCTGCGGGACTCCATCCGGGGCCGCTCCGTGGCGACCCCCTACCTGCTCGAGGTCACCCGGGCGGCGCGGGCGCGCGGCGTGCAGGTGGACATCCTGGACGAGCGGGGCAAGCCCCTGCCCACCGCCGTGCTGCGGTCCGCGACGCGCCGGTCCATGGAGGTGCTCAACGCCGCGACGTCCGGGTCGGTGACGATCCGTGCCTTCCCCGAGGGGGACCCCACCGCCGTGTTCATCGTCCACGACGGCAACGCGGGGGACGAGGAGCCCGTGGCCATCGAGATCGCCGACGTGACCGGAGAGGTCTCCCGCTTCTGAGCCGGCCCGCCGCGGGCACCGTGCCGGTTCCACTGCACCGGCCCGCCGGCTCGGGCGGACCGGCACGGACCGTCCACAACCGGGTGCCCGCCGGTCGGGACCGGCGCGGCCGCTCCTACGGTGGGCGCATGGACACCGTCTCCGCCGGGCACGGCCCCGGCCGCACCGCCGATCTCCCCGACCCCGACGGCCCCGCGCGCACCGCCGCTCCTCCTCACGACGCCGGCCGTGCCCGCACCGCTGATCCGCCGCGCACCACCGGCTCCCACGACAGCCCCGACCGTGCCCGCAGCGCCGGCTCCCACGCCGACGACGCCTTCCGGGCCGTGCTCTGCGGGGACGGCCTGCGCCGCTGCCCCTGGGCGCCCACGGGCCCGGCCGCCCTCGAGGAGCACGACCACCGCTGGGGAGCCCCGCCCGTGGACTCCCCCGGCTGGTTCGAGGCGCTCAGCCTCGAGATCTTCCAGGCGGGCCTGGCCCGGTGGAGCATCGCCCAGCGGCGGGACGGTCTCCGCCGGGCGTTCCGCGGCTTCGTCGCCGGGGACGTGGCGGAGCTGACGGAGGACGCCGTCGACGAGCTCCTGCTCGACCCGGCGATCATCCGCAACCGCGTCAAGATCGAGGCGGTGGTGCACAACGCGCGGGCGTGCGCGGGGCTCGCTCCGGCGGACTGGGCGGAGCTGGCCGGCGAGCCGCCGGCGGGCGCGCAGCCGCCCGGGACCGTGCTGGAGCTGACCCGCCGGTCCCCGGAGGCGGAGCGGCTCGCCGCCCGGCTCAAGGATCTCGGCCTGGTCTTCGTGGGCCGCACGACCGCCCACGGGTTCCTGCTGCGCACCGGGGTGCTCCCCGGTCACCTCGCGCAGTGCTTCAGGACCGGGCCTGGAACCGCAGGATCCGGGTGACGGCCTCCTCGACCTGGGCGGGTCCCGCCGCGAAGGACAGCCGGACGGTGCGGTGACCGCGCGCGGCGTCGAAGTCCAGTCCCGGCACGACCGCCACGGCCTCCGCCTCGAGCAGGCGGCGGCACCACTCCAGGGAGCTGCCGTGGCGCTCGAGCTGCTCGCCGAGGTCCGCGTAGAGGTAGAACGCCCCGTCCGCCGGAGCGCTCTCGCCCCAGCCGAGAGCGGGCAGGGCCTCCAGGAGCAGGCTCCGGGAGCGGGCGAACTGCTCCACCGCCCGGTCGGCCTCGGCATAGGCCTCCTCCGAGAACGCCTCCACGGCGGCGTACTGGGCGGCGGCCGGCGGGCAGAGGCTGAGGTTGCCCGCGAGCGCGTCGACCGGAGCCACGAGGTCCCGGGGCAGCAGGGCCCAGCCCAGCCGCCACCCGGTCATCCCCCAGTACTTGGAGAAGGAGGAGATGACCACGGCGTCGGGGTCGTGCTCCCACGCGCTGGTGCCGCGGTACGGCGCCCCGTTCCGCGGGCCGCTCCCCGCGGGGGCGGCGTGCACGATGCCGTGGTAGATCTCGTCGCTGATCAGCCGTGTCCCGTGCTCGGCGCACCATCGCGCCAGCGCCGCCAGCTCGCCGGGCTCGAGCACGGTGCCGGTCGGGTTGGCGGGACCTGCCACGACCAGGCCGTGCAGCGGGCCGTGCGCGGCGACCGCGGCGTCGAGCATCGCGGGGGTGGGCTGGAAGCGCGTCGCCGCACCGCAGTCGAGCTCGACGACCTCCGCGCCCAGCGCGGCCAGGGTGTTGCGGTAGGCCGGGTAGCCCGGGCGGCAGACGGCGACCCGGTCCCCCACGTCGAAGGCCGCGAGGAAGGTCAGGACCAGCGCTCCCGAGGCGCCCGTGGTGGCGGCCACCTGCTCCGGCGCGACGTCCAGGCCGTACCACCGGGCGTAGTGCCCGGCCACGGCGCGGCGCAGCGGCTCGATGCCCAGGGCGGGGGTGTAGCCGAGTCCCTCGTTGCGGGCGTGCACGCGGGCGGCCTCGCGGGCGACGGCCTGCGGGGCGCCGCCGGAGGGTTCACCGGCGCAGAGCGAGACGACGTCCCGGCCGGCGGCGCGCAGCCGTTCGACGTCGGCGAGGATCTCCATCACCCGGAACGGCGGGACCGTGGAGCGTGCGGACGGGCGGGGCGGCGGGTGCGGCAGCATGGCCCCAGCCTACGGTCGCGGCCGGCGTCCGGGCCGGGTGCGGCCCGGGGACGACCTCCCGTCCGTGCGGCCGCCGGCGATCGGGCCGGGCGCACATCGGGGGACAGACTTTCGTCCAGGCCGGTGGCCATAATGGACGCAGTCCTGGATCCCCGAGGACCGCGCTGAGGCGGTCGTCCGGGGCGTGGACCAGGTCGCCGGTGGCAGCACCGGGGGCCGATCGGGCAGGTCGCCACCGCGGCCGGCGTCGCACGAGTGATCCGTCGTGAATGAGATGTGTGATTGTGTCTGGGGGGATTTCAATCACGGGTCCACGAGCGCTGCGGCACCGCGCGGTCGGCGGCGACCACCTCGTTCCGCGTCCGCGTGACGCCGGGCACCCGCCCGGCGGGGAGAGCCGCAGACGTGGAGGCGCTCGTCGACGACGCAGCACACGGCCCCGCACCGACCGGTGCGGGGCCGTTGCCGTGCCGGCCGGCCCGGGGCTTCAGCGGCCCCGGAGCTCAGTCCAGCAGCAGCGCGGGCTCCTCGAGGATCCGGGCGACGTCCGCGGTGAAGCGGGCGGCGAGGTCGCCGTCGACCACCCGGTGGTCGAAGGAGCCGCCCAGCGTGGTGACCCAGCGGGGCACCACGGCGCCGTCCATCACCCAGGGCTTCTGCTTGATGCTGCCGAAGGCCACGATGGCGACCTCTCCCGGGTTGATGATCGGCGTGCCGGTGTCCAGGCCGAGGGCGCCGATGTTGGTGATGGTCAGGGTCCCGTTCTGCATGTCCGCGGGCTGGGTGCGCCCGGCCCGGGCGGTGCGCGAGAGCTCGTCGAGCGCCACGGCCAGCTCACGCAGGGACAGGTCCTGGGCGTCCTTGATGTTCGGGACCATGAGCCCGCGCGGCGTCGCGGCGGCGATGCCCAGGTTCACGAAGTGCTTGACGAGGATCTCCTCGTCCGTCCACGTGGCGTTGACCTGCGGATTGCGCGCCACGGCCCAGATGACGGCCTTGGCCAGCACCAGGAGGGGTGTGACCTTGACCCCCTCGTAGTCCGGGGCGGTCTTGAGCCGCTGGACGAACTCCATGGTGCGCGTGGCGTCGAGCTCCACGAACACCGAGGCGTGCGGGGCGCTGAACGCGCTGCGCACCATGTTCTGCGCGGTGGCCTTGCGCACGCCCTTGACGGGGATCCGATCGACCCGCTCCTCGGGGGCGGGCGGGCGGCGCCGGGTCGCGGCCTCGCCGAGCCGGGCGACGTGGGCGAGGAGGTCCTGCTTGGTGATCTGCCCGGCGGCGCCGGTCGCCGGGACCTCGGCGAGGTCGACGCCCAGGTCGCGGGCGGCCTTGCGGACGGGCGGCTTCGCCAGCGCGGGACGGCGCGGGACGGCGGCCGGAACCGCGCCGGCCGGGACCGCGCCCGTCGGCACCGAGCCAGCCGGCACCGCATCGGCTCGGACCGCGTCGGCCCGGACTGC
>NZ_LDNX01000133.1:0-13123 GCF_001027955.1 Kocuria sp. SM24M-10
CTGTCCCTCTACTTCCCCTCCCTGGTCGCCACGAGGTCCTCGGGGCCGGGGGCCGCCTAGGAGTTCGGCGCCTTGACCGTGTAGATCGCGCCGGTCGTCACGTCCTCCTCCAGCGCCTCGAGCGTGCGCCCGCGGGTCTCCGGGACCTGGGTGTAGACGAAGAGCAGCGCCAGCGCGCCGACCCCGGCGAAGAGGAAGAACGTCCCCGTGATCCCCACCGCGGCGACCAGGGAGGGGAAGTAGAGGGACAGGACGCCGTTGGCGACCCACAGCATGAAGACGGACACGCCGATCCCCACGCCGCGCATGTGCAGCGGGAACACCTCGGAGAGGTAGACCCACACGGCGACGTTGAGGAAGGTCTGCATGGAGCCGACGAAGGCCACCACCAGGGCCAGGATCACGAAGGGCCGCAGCGGGTTGCCCTCCTCCAGCAGCATCGAGGAGGCGCCGATCAGCAGGTGGCAGACGGTGGTGAGCGTCAGGCCGATCATGAAGGTCTTGCGCCGGTCGAGCCGGTCCATGAGGTACAGGGCGATGAAGCCGCCGACCACGGCGATCACGCCGGGGGCGATGTTGGCGATCAGGGCCGCGTTGGCGCTGAAGCCCGACTCGATCAGCACGATCTGCCCGTAGTACATGATCGAGTTGATCCCGGTGAGCTGCTGGGCGATGCCCAGGCCGATGCCGACGAGCAGGATGCGGATCAGGTTCTTGTTGGACAGGATCGCGCCCAGGCCGATCTGGTTCTCGGCGCGCTCCTCCTCCGCCACGTGCTCGACCTCGCCGAGCTCGGCGATCGCCCGCTCCTCGGAGCGCACCGTCTTGAGCACCTCGAGGGCCTCACGGTGGCGGCCCTTCTCCACGAGCCACCGCGGGGACTCCGGCATCCGGAGCATCCCGATGAACAGGGCCACGGCCGGCAGCGCGGAGATCGCGAACATGACGCGCCACACGCTCGGGGACTCGCTGAAGACGTTGCCGATGATCGCGTTGATCACGAACGCCGAGAGCTGGCCGATCACGATGGCCACCTCGTTGCGGCCCGCGATCGAGCCGCGGATCTCGTAGGGGGCCAGTTCCGCGAGGAAGACGGGCACCACGGCGGAGGCCCCGCCCACGGCGAGCCCGAGGCAGATGCGCCCGGCGACCAGCACCTCGTAGCCGGGCGTGAACACCACGATCATCGTCCCGACGAAGAACAGGACGGAGAGCAGGAGGATGGTCCGCCGGCGCCCCCAGGCGTCGGAGATGCGACCTCCGGAGAGCGCGCCGACGGCGGCGGCGAAGACGAGCGAGCTGGTGACCACGCCCTCCGTGAACGGCGTCAGACCGAGCTCCTCCGACATGGGACGCAGCGCACCGTTGATCACGCCGGTGTCGTAGCCGAAGAGCAGACCGCCGAAGCAGGCCACGATGGAGATGAGGCCGAGGCGCTTGCGATGTGGTCCGGAGGTCAGCGGAGGCAGCGCAGCCGCTGTCTCGCGTGGTGACGATGTGGCCATCGAAGGTTCCTTTGTTCGTGCGCAACCGGTGCGCTCTGCACAGTGTGATGATCTCGCCGGGTCGGCGCGTCCCTCACGGAGTGACGCACGTCTCACTGGTTCGGATGTCCTTATGTTAGGACATATGGCGCGGCCAGGAAACCCCTCCAGGAAATTCCTGTGATCGGCGCAACATGTCGCGGTCGCCCCGGTGACGTCCTGAGCGCCGGGCGCGCCGGCGGTGCCGCGGCGGAGGTGTCTAGACGAACAGGAGCACCACGACCGCCGCGGGGCCCGTCCAGCGCAGCGACCGGCCGGTGAGGTTGTGCACCATCCCCAGCAGCGTGCAGCAGATCAGCGCCGTGGCCGCGGAGGTCCAACCGCCCAGGACCAGGCCGGGCAGGGCGAGCAGGACCCCCAGGACCAGCCCGCCCACCGGAGCCGCCTGGGTCCAGCGACCGGGGCGGCGCAGCTCCACCGCCCGCTGCACGCACGTCAGCACGAGGGCCAGCAGCAGGGACCGGCCCACGTGGTAGGCCGCGAAGCCGACCATGCCCAGCCAGGCGCCCCCGCCGTAGTCGGCGTAGAGGTCGAGGTAGAGCTGGACCGGCTGAAGCCGCCACTGGCCCACGAGGAAGACGGGCAGGATCACCCCGAGCAGGACCGCGAGCACGAACAGCACGAGTGCGGTGGTGGTCCGCCGGTGGTCGAGCGCGGGGGAGTAGGTGGGGGGCTGCGGGGTGACGGGGTCCGCCGCCCGGTGGCGCAGCCACGCCACGAGCCCGCGCTGGATCCCGAGCCAGGCCGCGCTCAGGCACAGCCAGGCGAAGACCTGCCAGCCCAGGGGATACACGTCGGGGATCTCCCCGGTGACCGTGAGCACCGTGCCGTCGACCACGGCCTCCAGGCCGAGGGCCACGAAGGCGAAGGTCGCGATGGAGGCGAGGAAGCCGGGGTCGGCGGGGGCGAACGCCCGGTTCTCGGGGGTGTCGACGGAGCTCATGGGGCCAGTCAATCAAGAAACGCCCGGGAACTCGTGCGCGGGCCCGGTTGTGGCCGCCGATTCAGCATGGACTACAGTCTCGTACAGGGAGTGCCCCGGCACGTCCCGCGCCCGGGAACGGCTCCGCGGAACGGTCCGGACGCATGCCTCAGGTCTCGGCCCGGGGATGCGCGGCGCTCCGTTCACCATCAGGTCGGAGGACGACCCGCCTACTGCCCGGGCCGTCGCCGATCCACGACTTCGACGAAGAAGGGCATTCACCCGTGGACCTGTTCGAATACCAGGCACGCGACCTGTTCGAGAAGCACGGCGTCCCCGTGCTCCAGGGCATCGTCGCGACCACCCCGGAAGAAGCAAAGGCCGCCGCCGAGAAGATCGGCGGCGTCACCGTCGTGAAGGCCCAGGTCAAGGTCGGAGGGCGCGGCAAGGCCGGTGGCGTGAAGGTCGCCAAGACCGCCGACGAGGCCTACGAGTACGCCCAGCAGATCCTCGGCATGGACATCAAGGGCCACACGGTCCACCGCGTGATGATCGCCCAGGGCGCCGACATCGCCGAGGAGTACTACTTCTCGATCCTGCTGGACCGCGCCAACCGCTCCTACCTGGCCATGTGCTCCGTCGAGGGCGGCGTGGAGATCGAGCAGCTCGCCGTGGAGCGGCCCGAGGCCCTCGCCCGCGTCGAGGTCGTCCCCACCGAGGGGATCACCGAGGCCAAGGCCCGCGAGATCGTGGCGCAGGCGAAGTTCGACGAGGAGACCGCCGCCGGGGTCGTGCCGGTCCTGGTCAAGCTGTGGGACGTCTTCAAGAAGGAGGACGCCACCCTGGTGGAGGTCAACCCGCTGGTCAAGACCGGCGACGGGAAGATCATCGCCCTCGACGGCAAGGTCACCCTCGACGAGAACGCCGAGTTCCGTCAGGCCGACCACGCCGAGCTCGTCGACAAGTCCAGCGCCGACCCCCTCGAGGAGAAGGCCAAGGAGCACGACCTGAACTACGTCAAGCTCGACGGCGAGGTCGGCATCATCGGCAACGGCGCGGGCCTGGTCATGTCCACCCTGGACGTCGTCGCCTACGCGGGGGAGAAGCACGGCAACGTCAAGCCGGCCAACTTCCTGGACATCGGCGGCGGCGCCTCGGCCGAGGTCATGGCCGCGGGCCTGGACGTCATCCTCAACGACCCGCAGGTCAAGTCCGTGTTCGTCAACGTCTTCGGCGGGATCACCGCCTGCGACGCCGTGGCCAACGGCATCGTGAAGGCCCTGGAGATCCTCGGTGACGAGGAGGACAAGCCGCTCGTGGTCCGCCTGGACGGCAACAACGTCGAGGAGGGCCGGCGCATCCTCGCCGCCGCCAACCACCCGCTGGTGACCCTCGCCGAGACGATGGACGAGGGCGCGGACAAGGCCGCAGAGCTCGCCCACGCCGCCAACTGATCCGCCGACCGGACGAACACTTCTAAGGAACGAACAGCAATGTCTATCTTTTTGAACAAGGACTCCAAGGTCATCGTTCAGGGCATCACCGGCGGCGAGGGCACCAAGCACACCGGCCGGATGCTCGCCGCGGGGACCCAGGTCATGGGCGGGGTCAACGCCCGCAAGGCCGGCACCACCGTGGCCCACCGGGACCAGGACGGCAACGACGTCGAGCTGCCGGTCTTCGGCACCGTCGCCGAGGCCGTCGAGAAGACCGGCGCGGACGTGTCGATCGTCTTCGTGCCGCCGGCCTTCACCAAGGACGCCGTGATCGAGGCCATCGACGCCGAGGTCCCGCTCGTCGTGGTCATCACCGAGGGCATCCCGGTGCAGGACTCCGCGGAGTTCTGGGCCTACGCGAAGTCGAAGACCGACGCGGACGGCCGGCAGACCACCCGGATCATCGGCCCGAACTGCCCCGGCATCATCACCCCCGGCGAGTCGCTGGTGGGGATCACCCCGGCGAACATCACCGGCAAGGGCAAGATCGGCCTGGTCTCCAAGTCCGGGACCCTGACCTACCAGATGATGTACGAGCTGCGGGACATCGGGTTCACCACCGCCATCGGCATCGGCGGCGACCCGGTCATCGGGACCACCCACATCGACGCCCTCGAGGCGTTCGAGGCGGATCCCGAGACCGAGGCCATCGTGATGATCGGCGAGATCGGAGGCGACGCCGAGGAGCGTGCCGCGGACTTCATCAAGGCCAACGTCACGAAGCCGGTCGTCGGCTACGTCGCGGGCTTCACGGCCCCCGAGGGCAAGACCATGGGGCACGCCGGCGCGATCGTCTCGGGCTCCTCGGGCACCGCCCAGGCCAAGAAGGAGGCGCTCGAGGCCGCCGGCGTGAAGGTCGGCAAGACGCCGTCCGAGACCGCCCAGCTGATGCGGGAGATCTTCGAGGGCAAGTGACCCGGCGGGCCCCGGCCCGTCGACCGGCACACGGGAAGGCCCCGTCCACGGTGTTTCGTGGACGGGGCCTTCCCGTGTGCCGGCTCGTGCGGCTCAGAGCTCTCCGGTGAGGAACTGGGCGACGCCCCGGCCGAAGGACCAGTCCTCGCGGGTGTTCTCGGTGACGGAGACGATCAGGTCCTGCGGGTCCAGGCCGGTCCGCTGCTCGAGCCGGTCGGCCAGGGCCCGGTACATGGCCTGCTTCTGGGCCTCGCTGCGGCCCTGCTGGACGACCTGGACCACGACGAGGTCGTCGGTGCGGCTCAGGCCCAGGCCCGTGTCCTCGGCGATGATCTGTCCGGGCCGGTGCTCGGTGATGATCTGGTAGCGGTCCCGGGGCGGGGCGGCGAAGGTGTCGAGCATGACGCCCTGGACGACGTCCGCCAGGGCGCGGAGCTGCTCGGGGGTACGGCGGTTCTCGGTGACGTCGATGCGCACGAGGGGCACGGCGGGGCCTTTCGGTCGAATGGTGCGGAAGGGGTCACGGGCAGGGCGGTCCAGGCCGGGCCTGGGCCGGGCGGAGCGGCGGTCGGGTCGTGGCGCCGCTCGGGGCGGTGTCGGCCCGGTCCCGGGACGCCGTGGATCCGGCTCCGTGCGGTCGGAGCTCCTCCACGATCACCCGTGCCGCCCACTATGTCAAGACATATTTACATAAACGCCAGCGGGTGGTGCCGGCCGGCGTCCGTCCCGCTCCGGGTGCGCCACTGCGGGGCTCGGAGGTGCTGGTGGCCTCCCGTGCACGGCGGGCACGGGCCGCATAAGACGGTATGTCTTTACAAACTGACCTGGGTCGGTATTCTGGTTGTGATCCCGACCACTGATCGCCCCGTCGCCCGGACGACGGACCGTGGCGGTGACCAGGTACCAGAACCAGGAAGCAGGTCATCATGGCGCAGCAGAACGCGACCACCGCGACCGCCGGCGCGGCGGCACAGCAGCAGAACCCCGTGCTCATCGGCACGGCCCCGGACTCGTGGGGCGTGTGGTTCCCCGACGACCCGCAGCAGACCCCCTGGGAGCGGTTCCTCGACGAGGTGGCCGAGGCGGGGTACTCCTGGATCGAGCTGGGGCCCTACGGCTACCTGCCCACCGATCCCGCCCGGCTCGCCGACGAGCTCGCCCAGCGGAACCTCAAGGTCTCGGCGGGCACCGTCTTCACCGCCTTCCACCGCGGGGCAGACCAGTGGCAGGAGGCCTGGGAGCCCGCCCGGAAGGTCGCCGAGCTGACGGCCGCCATGGGCGGCGAGCACATCGTGGTCATCCCCGCCATGTGGCGCGACGACGTGACGGGCGACGCGCTCGAGAACGAGCACCTGAGCACGGAGCAGTGGAACGCCCTGTGCGCGGGCCACGACCGGCTCGGGAAGGTGCTGCGCGAGGACTTCGGCCTCCAGCAGCAGTTCCACTCCCACGCGGACTCCCACGTCTGCGGCCAGCCCGACATCGAGACGTTCCTGCAGCGCACCGATCCCGAGCTCGTGACCCTGTGCCTGGACACCGGCCACGCCGAGTACGGCGGGGCGTCCTCGGTGGACCTGATCCGCAAGTACCCCGAGCGGATCGGCTACCTGCACCTGAAGCAGATCGACCCCGTGGTCCTCGAGCGCGTGCGCCGGGAGAACATGACCTGGGCCGCCGCCAACCTCGCCGGCGTCATGGTGGAGCCCCCCGCCGGCCTGCCGGACCTCGCCGCGGTGATCGCGGAGGTCGAGAAGCTCGACCGGCCGATCTTCGGCATCGTCGAGCAGGACATGTACCCCGTCTCCTCCTTCGACGTCCCGCTGCCCATCGCCACCCGCACCCGCTCCTACCTGCTGGGCTGCGGCTCCCGCACGAGCGTCCGCTGACCCGCCCCGGAACCACAGACCTGGAGAACCGTCCATGAAGATCGCTCTCGACCCCACCCCGTTCCACCACTCCCACTCCCTGCTCGAGTTCCCCGCGCTCGCGGCCGAGCTCGGCTACGAGTACCTGCAGCTGACCCCGCACGCGGACTTCCTGCCCTTCTTCAACCACCCCAAGGCCGACGACCAGCTCGTGGCGGACCTGCGCCGGGCCTGCCGCGACGCCGGCGTGCAGATCGCCTCGGTGCTGCCGGTGCTGCGCTGGTCCTCCCCGGACCCGGACGCCCGGGAGGCCGCGGTGCGCTACTGGAAGCGCGCCATCCGGATGACCGTGGACCTCGGCGTGACCCAGATGAACACCGAGTTCCAGGGCCGGCCCGAGCTGGCCGAGGAGTCCGAGCGGGCGTTCTACCGCTCCGTGGAGGAGCTGCTCCCGCTGATCGAGCGGGAGGGCATGCACATCGCGATCGACCCGCACCCCGACGACTTCGTCGAGCAGGGTCTCGCCGCGTGGCGCGTCATCCGCGGCGTGAACTCCCCGCACCTCGGCTTCGCCTACGTGGCCCCGCACACCTTCCACATGGAGGACGCCCCGCTCGAGATCATGGCCGCCGTAGGGGACCGGCTGCGCGTGGTGCACGTCGCCGACACCATGGACCACCACCGCTCGCACGGGCTGCGCTACATCACCAACCCGCCGGGCGCCCCGGCCCGGGTGCACCAGCACCTGAAGATCGGGGACGGCGACGTCGACTGGGACGAGTTCTTCGGCGGGCTCGCGGCCAACGGCTTCCTCGACCGCGAGGACACCGTGATGGTCTCCTCGGTCTTCGCCGAGAACGAGAACGCCGTGGAGGTCTCCCGGTACCAGCTGGAACAGATGCGCAAGCGCGCCGCCGCGGCGCAGAAGGTGGAGGTGAAGGCGTGAGCTACGACGTCGTGACCCTGGGACGCATCAGCGTCGACATCTACCCCGACGACGTCGGGGTAGGCCTCGAGGACGTGACCACGTTCCGCAAGTACCTCGGCGGCTCCCCGTCCAACGTGGCCGTGGCCGCGGCCCGCCACGGCGAGTCCGCCGCGGTGATCACCCGCACCGGCGACGACCCGTTCGGCACCTACCTGCACCGCGAACTCGTCCGCTACGGCGTGGACGACCGGTTCGTCACAGCCGTGCCGGGGCTGCAGACCCCCGCCACGTTCTGCGCGATCCGCCCGCCGGAGGACTTCCCGCTGTACTTCTACGGCCGGTTCCCCACGGCCCCGGACCTGCAGATCCGCCCCGAGGAGATCGACGCCGAGGCCGTGCGCGAGGCGCGCATCCTGTGGTCCACGGTCACCGGTCTGTGCCAGGAGCCGTCCCGCTCCGCCCACCTCGCCGCGCACGAGGCCCGCCCCCGGGAGCAGCTGCGCGCGGACCAGCACACGATCCTGGACCTCGACTACCGCCCGATGTTCTGGAGCTCCGAGGAGGAGGCCCGGGCCCAGGTGCACGAGCTGCTGCAGCACGTGAGCATCGCCATCGGCAACGACAAGGAGTGCGCGGTGGCCGTCGGGGAGGGGACCCCCGACGAGCAGGCCGACCGGCTGCTCGCGGCCGGCGTGCGCATCGCCGTGGTCAAGCTCGGCCCGGAGGGCGTGATGGCCAAGACCCGCGACGAGCGCGTGGTCTCCGCGCCCGTCCCGGTCGAGACCGTCAACGGCCTCGGCGCCGGGGACTCCTTCGGCGGCGCCTTCTGCCACGGCATCAACCAGGGCTGGCCGCTCGAGCAGGTGCTCGACTACGCCAACGCCTCCGGTGCCATCGTCGCGTCGAGGATCTCCTGCTCGGACGCCATGCCCACCCCCGACGAGGTATTCCAGCTGCTGCGCGAGCGCGGCCGCGCCGTTCCCGAAGGAGCCACCCGATGACGACCACGTCCCCCGCCGAGCTCGACACGGCCGATCCGCGCCGCTACGAGCACCTGTCCCGGATCCGGCTAGAGGACCCCCGGGCCGTCCAGCGCGCCGCCGACTCCCGGCGCCGCCACCCCGGCCCCATGCACGGGCGGCAGAACTTCGTGGTCGCCGCCGACCACGCCGCCCGCGGCGCCCTCAGGGTGCGCGGGGAGCACGACGCCATGGCCGACCGGCGCAGCCTGCTCGACCGGCTGCAGATCGCCCTGGCCAACCCCCAGGTGGACGGCGTCCTCGCCTCCCCGGACGTGCTCGACGACCTGCTGCTGCTCGGGGCGCTCGACGGCAAGCTGGTCTTCGGCTCCATGAACCGCGGAGGCCTGCCCGGTCTGGTCAACGAGATCGACGACCGCTTCACCGGGCACACCGCGGAGGCGCTGGACAAGATCGGCGCCGACGGCGGAAAGATGCTCACCCGCATCTGCTTCGAGGACCCGCACACCACCTCGGTGCTGGAGAACACCGCCCGGGCGGTGGACTCCCTCGCGGCGCTGGGGCTGATCGCCATGGTCGAGCCGTTCATCTCCCGGGCCACCGGCACCGGGATCGTCAACGACCTCTCCGCCGACGCCGTGATCCAGTCCGTGGCCATCGCCCAGGGACTCGGCGGCACGTCGTCGCACACGTGGATGAAGCTGCCCGTGGTGGAAGAGATGGAGCGGGTCATGGCGGCCACCACGCTGCCCACCGTCCTGCTGGGCGGGGACCCGAGCGGCCGGCCGGACGAGGTCTTCGCGACCTGGGAGGCCGCGCTGGCGCTGCCCGGCGTCCAGGGCCTCACCGTCGGGCGCACCCTGCTGTACCCGGAGGACGGCGACGTCGCCGGGGCCGTCGCCACCGCAGCCTCCCTGCTGAAGGGCCACCCCGTCGAGGAAGGAGCCGCCCGATGAGCACCCGCACCCTCTCCGTGTCCCAGGCGCTCGTCGCGTTCCTGGCCAACCAGTGGACCGTGGACCGGATCGGCGCCGAGGAGCACCGGCAGCGCACGATCCCGGGCATGTTCGGCATCTTCGGGCACGGCAACGTGGCCGGCGTGGGCCAGGCGCTCAAGCAGTTCCAGGCCGAGGACCCCACTGTCATGCCCTACTACCAGGGCCGCAACGAGCAGGCCCAGGTGCACCAGGCCGTCGGCTACGCCCGGCACACCCGCCGCCGGGCCACCTTCGCGGTGTCCACCTCGATCGGCCCCGGGGCCACGAACATGGTGACGGGCGCCGCGCTGGCCACCACCAACCGGCTGCCGGCGCTGCTGTTCCCCTCGGACCAGTTCGCCACCCGCACCCCGGACCCGGTGCTGCAGCAGCTGGAGCGCCCCGACGCGGGCGACATCACGGTCAACGACGTGTTCCGCCCGGTCTCCCGCTTCTTCGACCGCGTGGTGCGGCCCGAGCAGCTCTTCTCGGCGCTGCTGTCCGGCATGCGCGTGCTCACGGACCCGGCCGAGACCGGGGCGGTGACGATCGCGCTGCCGCAGGACGTGCAGGCGGAGGCTCTCGAGGTGCCCGAGGAGTTCCTCGCCCCGCGCGAGTGGCGGATCCGCCGCCCCGCCCCGGAGGAGGAGGACGTCCGCGCGGCCGTCGCGGCGATCCGCGCCGCCGAGCGGCCGGTCGTCATCGCCGGCGGCGGCGTGCACTACGCCTTCGCCACCGAGGCGCTGCGGGAGTTCGCCGAGGCCACCGGCATCCCCGTCGCCTACACCCAGGCCGGCGTGGGGGTCATGGACTGGGACCACCCGCTGTGCCTGGGCGCCGTGGGCTCGACCGGCTCCACCGCCTCCAACGCGGTGGTCGCCGAGGCCGACCTCGTGATCGGCATCGGTACCCGCTACGAGGACTTCACCACGGCCTCCCGCACCGCCTTCCAGCACCCGGACGTGCGCTTCGTCAACGTCAACGTCGCGGCGTTCGACGCCTACAAGCAGGGCAGCTCCGTCCCGATCGTCGCCGACGCCCGCAAGACCCTCGTCGAGCTGACCAAGGCGCTCGGCGGGTACCGGGTCGGCGGGGACCTGGCGGCGACCGTCGAGGCCGAGAAGCAGCGCTGGGACACCACCGTGGACGCCGCCTTCGGCGAGCGGCACCTGCCGCTGCCCAGCCAGAACGAGATCATCGGGGCCGTCAACGAGGCCATGGACGACCGCGACGTCGTCGTGTGCGCCGCCGGCTCGCTGCCCGGGGACCTGCACAAGATGTGGCGGGTCAAGGACCCGTACGGCTACCACGTGGAGTACGCGTTCTCGTGCATGGGCTACGAGATCGCCGGCGGACTCGGCGTGAAGCGGGCCGCGGTCGCCGAGGCCGAGCAGGCCGGCGCCCCGGAGGACGCCCGCGACGTCGTCGTCATGGTCGGCGACGGCTCGTACCTGATGATGCACACCGAGCTCGTCACGGCCGTGGCCGAGGGACTCAAGCTCGTGGTCGTGCTGATCCAGAACCACGGCTACGCCTCGATCGGCGCGCTGTCCGAGCAGCTGGGGTCCCAGCGCTTCGGCACGAAGTACCGCTACCTCGACGGGGAGCGGCACAGCTTCGACGACGGCTCCACGCTGCCGATCGACCTCGCCACCAATGCGGAGTCCCTCGGTGTGCGCGTGCTGCGCGTCGAGTCCGGCGAGGGTGTCATCGACCGGCTGAAGGAAGCCGTGGCGCAGGCGAAGGCCGTGCCCGAGGGCTCCGGCCCCGTGCTCGTGCACGTGGAGTCGGACCCGCTGATCGACGCGCCCAGCTCCGAGTCCTGGTGGGACGTGCCCGTCACGGGCACCGCCACCCTGGACTCCACGAACGAGGCCTACGAGGTCTACCAGCAGCACAAGGCCCGGCAGCGTCCGCTGCTCGGGAACTGAAGGAGGAACCCATGACGCAGCAGACCCAGCAGCAGATCAAGCACGTCGAGCACTTCATCAACGGTGAGCGCACCGCCGGCACCGGGGACCGCACCCAGGAGATCTACAACCCCGCCACCGGTGAGGTGTCCGGCATCCTGCACCTGACCACGGACGAGGACCTCCAGGCCACGGTGGCCGCGGCCCGGAAGGCCGCCGACACGTGGGGCGACGTGTCCCTGGCCAAGCGCACCGCGGTGCTGTTCAAGTTCCGCGAGCTGGTGGCGGCCCACACCGACGAGCTGGCCGCGCTGATCACCGCCGAGCACGGCAAGGTCCTCTCCGACGCCAAGGGCGAGGTGGGCCGCGGCCTCGAGGTCGTCGAGTTCGCCTGCGGGATCGCCGAGCAGCTCAAGGGGGAGTTCTCCGACCAGTTCTCCACCGGCATCGACGTCTACTCCTTCCGCCAGCCCCTGGGCGTGGTCGCCGGCATCACCCCGTTCAACTTCCCCGTCATGGTGCCGCTGTGGATGGCCCCGGTGGCCATCGCCACGGGCAACGCGTTCATCCTCAAGCCCTCCGAGCGGGACCCGTCCCCGTCCCTGCTGATCGCCGAGCTGTGGCAGCGGGCCGGGCTGCCGGACGGCGTCTTCCAGGTGCTGCACGGCGGCAAGGAGGCCGTGGACGGGCTGCTGACCCACCCCGACGTCGACGGCATCTCCTTCGTCGGCTCCACCCCGATCGCGAAGTACGTGCACGAGACCGCCACCAAGCACGGCAAGCGGGTGCAGGCCCTGGGCGGGGCGAAGAACCACGCCATCGTCCTGCCCGACGCCGACATGGACTCCGCGGCCGACAACCTCACGGCGGCGGCCTTCGGCTCCGCCGGTGAGCGCTGCATGGCCGTCTCGGTCGCGGTGGCCGTGGGCGAGGCCGCGGACCTGCTCGTGGACAAGCTCGCCGCCCGCGCCAAGGACATCACCGTGGGCAACGGCATGGACGCCTCCTCCGACATGGGCCCGGTCATCACCCCGGCCTCCCGCGACCGCGTGGTCCGGATCGTCACCGCCGCCGAGGAGGCCGGCGCGGCCGTGGTCGTGGACGGGCGCGAGCTCATCGTGCAGGACCACGAGAACGGCTTCTTCGTCGGCCCGACCGTCCTCGACAGGGTCCGCCAGGACATGGAGGCCTACGAGGAGGAGATCTTCGGCCCCGTGCTGGTCGTCCTGCGCGTGGACAGCCTCGAGGAGGGCATCGAGATCATCAACGCCAACCCCTACGGCAACGGCACCGCGATCTTCACCTCCTCCGGGGCCTACGCCCGCCAGTTCAAGCGACGGGTGACCGTGGGCATGATCGGGGTCAACGTCCCGATCCCGGTGCCCGTGGCCTGGCACTCCTTCGGCGGCTGGAAGGCCTCCCTGTTCGGCGACCACCACATCTACGGTCCCGACGGCGTGCGCTTCTACACCCGCGGCAAGGCCGTCACCGAGCGCTGGCCCGAGCCGCACCACGCCTCCGGGGCGTCCTTCGCGTTCCCGTCCTCCGGGGACCACTGACCCGCACCCCGCCCCCGCGCCCCCGCC
>NZ_LDNX01000134.1:0-24100 GCF_001027955.1 Kocuria sp. SM24M-10
AGCAGCCCCACCGCGGCGTACTGGTGGTCCTGGAGCTCGCCCTCGATCTTGGTGCACTGCCCGGCGGCCACCAGGGTCTTCTCCGCGAAGGAGCCGATGCCCAGGGCCGGGGTCAGCTCGGTGCCGTCCTCCAGGGTCATCTTCTGGGTGGCGTTGTGGGTGGCGAAGCAGTACCAGGGCTCGCCCCGCCGGCAGGCCCGGCACTGCCCGCACACCGCCCGCCAGTTCAGGATCACGTGGTCGCCCACGGCGACCTCCGTCACCCCCTCACCGACCGCCGAGACGATGCCCGAGGACTCGTGGCCCAGCAGGTAGGGGAAGTCCTCGCCCACCGCCCCGACCTTGTAATGCAGGTCGGTCTGGCACACCCCGCAGGTGAGCACGTCCACCAGGGCCTCGCCCGGTCCCGGGTCCGGGACCAGGATGGTCTCCAGGGTGGCCGGCTCGTTCTTCGCCTTGACGACGACTCCTCTGACCTCGTGCATGGGGAATGGTCCTTTCTGCGGACGACGTGGCGGTTCCGGTCCGGAACCCTGCTCCCCAGTCTAGGGAAGGGCGCACCGGGCGCACCGGGGGCGCGGGGCGGTCCCGGGAACGCCGCAGCGGCGACCCCGTGGCGCTGGGCCACGGTGCCGCCGCTGCGGTGCCCGCCGAGCTCTCGGAGCTGCGCGGTGCGGTGCTCGGGATCAGGAGGCCGAGCTGCTGCCCTGCCGGGAGGTCCCGGAGTCCGCGGAGTTCCCGGAGGAGTCGTCGGAGGAGTAGTCGAGGTGCTCGTGCTCCAGGCGCAGCTTGCGGCCGCGGTCGATGAGCTTCTCCTCCTTCTTCTCCTGCTTGTCGATCTGGCGGGTGTCCCGCGGCGGGAGCTGGATGGTCTCCTCGGCCTTGATCCCGCCCTGGAGCTCGCGGCCGCGCTCCACCTCGGCGTCGATCTCCGCGCCCAGCAGCAGCACGTTGTTGATGATCCACAGACCGAGCAGGAGGATGATGACGGAGCCGATGATCCCGTAGGTGGCGTTGTAGGACGCGAAGTTGACCACGTACCAGGTGAAGGCGGCCGCGGCCAGGGCCGCCACGATCAGGGCGACGATCGAGCCCATGCTGATCCAGCGGAACTTCGGCTGCTCCACGTTGGGGGTGAAGTAGTAGAGGATCGCGATGAGCACGATCGCCAGGGCGACGACGACCGGCCACTTGGCGATGTTCCAGACGGTCACCGCGGTCGTGCCGAGGCCGATGAGGTCGCCCACCCACTGGGCGATGCCACCGGAGATCAGGAGCATCAGCATGATCAGCACCACGACGAGCACCAGGACCAGGGTCACGAGGATGTTCATCGGCCGCAGCTTCCAGATCGGCCGGCCCTCCTCGACCTCGTAGATCCGGTTCATGGCCCGGCCGAACGCCCCGGTGTAGCCGGAGGCGGTCCACAGGGCGCCGAGCAGACCGGTGAACAGGGCGAGCCCGGCGCCGGTGCTGGTGGTGAGGTTGTTGATGGGTCCCTCGAGCAGCGTGACGAGCTCCGGCGGCGCGTAGTCGCTGAGGAAGTTCGTGATGGCCTGGGTGGTGGCCTGTCCCTGCCCGAACACGCCGAGCAGGGAGACGATGGCCAGCAGCGCGGGGAAGAGGGAGAGCACCGCGAAGTACGTCAGCGACGCGGCGAGGTCGGTGCAGTCGTCCTTGGAGAACTCGGAGAGCGAGCGCTTGAAGATGTAGCCCCACGCGGGCTTGCTGAGCTCGGTGGGGCTGTCCGGCTTGCGGTCGTCCTCGGGGTCCGGGGCAGTCCGCTCCTTGGACCGGCTGTCCTGGGTCGTGTCCTGTGCCATCGTGCACGTCCTTCGGTCGTGGCCGCCGGATCCGGTGCGTGGGCTCCGGCCGGCGGCGGGGGCGTGTGGGGGAGGTCTCCTGCATCAGTGTACTGATGATCGATCGGGTGGGCGACAATGGTGCTGGCGGGCCGCGGGCCCGGCCGACATCCCATCTGATCAGGAGGCCCCTCGTGCCCACCACCCGGCGCACCGTCTCCGCGGAGGTCGACTTCGCGTCCGAGACCGACCACCTGGCGGTGTTCTCGCTCGCCGCCGCCCGTCTGGGCGGCGGTCCGCACCCCGGGGAGCGGCTGCGCCTGCGGGTGGACGGCGAGCCGCTGCCGCTGGAGCCGGCCGAGGACCTGCACGGCACCCGGCTGCACCTGGCCCGCGTGCCGGGCGGGACGCAGTGCACCGTCTCCTACGAGCTGGTCCTGGACGGCGCGGGGGGCCCGCCGCCGGCGGCGGCGTCCGTGGACGTGGTCCGCTACACGCGCCCGAGCCGCTTCTGCCCCTCCGACGAGATGACCGGCACCGCCGACGCCCTGTTCCCGGGAGCCCGCGGCGGTGGCTACGCGACCCTGCAGCGGGTGCGGGACTGGGTGCACGAGAACCTGGACTACGTGGCGGGCTCGTCGACGGCCACGGACACCGCCGTGCACACGTACCTG
Organism: Kocuria sp. SM24M-10; assembly: GCF_001027955.1. Classification (NCBI taxonomy): domain Bacteria; kingdom Bacillati; phylum Actinomycetota; class Actinomycetes; order Micrococcales; family Micrococcaceae; genus Kocuria; species Kocuria sp. SM24M-10. The sequence continues at coordinate 2,477 of NZ_LDNX01000134.1, forward strand.
ACCCGCCAGGGCGTCTGCCGCGACTACGCCCACCTGCTCATCACCCTGCTGCGGTCCCTGGGCGTGCCGGCGCGGCTGGTGTCCGTCTACGCCCCCGGGCTGTCCCCCATGGACTTCCACGCCGTGGTCGAGGCGTGGCACGACGGCGGATGGTACATCCTCGACGCCACGGGACTGGCCCCCCGCTCGGAGTTCGTGCGGATCGCCACCGGCGCCGACGCCTCGGAGACGGCGTTCCTGACCACCCTGCAGGGGCGGATCACGCTGGGGGAGATGCGGATCGCGGCGGAGTCCACCGCGGTCACGTCCGAGGATCCCGGGGCGCGGGTCGTCCTTCCGCTGCCCGGCTGAGCTGACGGGCCGGTCAGAGGGAGTTGACGGCCTCCCGCAGGCGGTCCGCCAGCCGGGTGAGGATGCGCAGCTCCTCCGGGTCGAGCCCGGCGGACATCAGCTCGTGCACGTGCACCCGGAACTGCTCGGCGATCTGCGCCTGCATGGCCCGGCCCGCATCGGTCAGCCGGATCCGCAGGCCCCGCAGGTCCTGGGGGTCCTGCCAGCGGTGCACCAGCCCCTTGAGCTCCAGGCGTTCGAGCATCCGGCTGAGGCTGGACTGGGTGAGCAGCACGTACTCGTTGAGCTCGTTGAGCCGCATCCCCGACTCGTCGGAGCGCGACAGGTTGAACAGGACGTCGTACTCGCGGGCCGAGAGCTCCGCGAACTCGGGTTGGCGCTGGAGGCGCCGCATGACCGTCACCTGGGCCCTGAAAAGGGCCTCCCAGGCGTCGGCGCTGTTCTGCACACGGTCTGTTTCTCTGCGGGGCACACGTTAATGCTACGACCGGGTTACATGGCCGGACCGGGCGCGAGTGTCCCCCTTTCGGGGGTCCCCCCACCGGGGCCGGGTGGGGCCCATCCGGGCAGTACCCCGACACCCCGTTCTGACCAGGCCGGATGAGGCCGGGGCCTCCCCGGCCGACCGCGCAGGCTCTGTGTGGACACCAGCATTCCCTAACGCAAATGTCCACGAAAGAGCGCAGGTGTCACGCGTCGGCCAGCGCCGCGATCCGCTCCTCCCGGCGGAGGTGGCGCTCCTCCCTGCGGGCCTCCACGAGCCGGTAGAGCACCGGGACCAGCACCAGGGTCAGCAGGGTCGAGGAGATGAGCCCGCCGATGACCACCACGGCCAGGGGCTGGGAGATGAAGCTGCCCTGCCCCGTGACCCCGAGCGCCATGGGCGTCATCGCCAGGATGGTGGCCAGTGCGGTCATCACGATGGGCCGCAGGCGGCGGGTCGCGCCGCGCTCGATGGCGTCCTCCAGCGCCATGCCGTGCTCCCGCCCCCGGTACTGGTTGATGAGGTCGATCAGCACGACCGCGTTGGTCACCACGATCCCCACCAGCATGAGCACGCCCACGAGGGAGGCCAGGCCCAGGGGCACCGCGGAGACGAGCAGCGCGAGCACCGCGCCCGTGGCCGCGAACGGGATCGAGACCAGCAGGATCAGCGGCTGGACCAGGGACTTGAACGTCGCCACCAGGACCACGTAGACGATGGCGATGGCCGCGAGCACCGCGAGGCCCAGCTGGCGGAAGGTCGTCTGCTGCTCCGTCGCGGCACCGCCGAGCTCGGCGGCCGCGCCCTGCGGGAGGTCGAGTCCGGCGAGGGCCTCCTGGACCGCGGCGCTCGTGGCGCCGAGGTCGTCGCCCGCCGGGGTGACGGCCACGGTCGCGGTGCGCTGGTCGCGGCTCGAGGTGATGGTCTCGACGGTGAGCGTCTCCTCGACCTCGGCCAGGTCGTCCAGGCGCGCCACTCCGCCGGCCGTGGGCACCGGCAGGGCGCGCAGGGCCTCGACGTCCTCCACGGCGCGGCCCTCGCCGATGGTCACGGCCACGGAGTCGGCGTCCAGGTCGATGGACCCGGCCGGGACCGGGTTGACCGTTCCGGCCAGCGCCCCGGTGACCTGCTCCTCGGTCAGCCCGCGCTCGGCCGCGGCGGCCCGGTCGACGGTCACGACCACGGTGGGCTGGGTCGCGGCCAGGTTGCTCGTCACCTGCCCGGCGGAGTCGAGCCCGCGCATGGCCTCCACGACGGCGCCGTCCGCCGTGACCAGCGTGTCCTGGTCCGGGGCGCTGACGGTGATCTCCACGTCGCTGCTGGTGAACCCCTGGGCCCCCTGCACGGAGAAGTCGCCGGCGCCGTCCAGGGCGTCCAGCTGCTCGCCCACGCTCCGGCGCAGCTGCTGCTGGTCGACCTCGGCGTCCGTCGTCACGGAGAAGGTGGCGCTGTTGCTGCCGCTGCCGGGCATGAACGCGGAGAAGCCGCCGCCGGTGCCCATGGTGACCTGGACGTCCTCGACGCCCTCGGTCGAGGCGAGCACCTCCTCGGCGCGGGACGCCTGCTCGGAGGTCACGGCCAGGGCGGTCCCGGCCGGGAGGTCCTGCTCGATCGTCATCGTGTTCTGTCCCGTGTCCCCCAGCAGGTTCGTGGGCAGCACCGGCAGCAGGGCGGCCGTGCCCGCGAGGACCAGCACGCTCACCCCTACCGTCGCCCACGGGTGCCGCTGGGTGCCGCGCAGCACCGGGAGGTAGCCGCGGGCCAGACGGGTGGGCGCCTCGGCGCCGGTGGAGGACCAGGGCGCCGTCCGGGCGGAGGCCGTGCGGGAGCGGCGCCGGGCCAGGCGCGGATCGCGCAGGAACCAGTACGCCAGGACCGGCACGATCGTCAGGGACACCACCAGGGAGGACAGCAGGGCGATGGTCGTGGTGAGCGCGAACGGCCGAAACAGCTCACCCGTCACGTCGCCCACGAAGGCGATCGGCACGAACACCGCCACGGTGATCAGCGTCGAGGCGGTGATCGCCCCGGAGACCTCGCGCACCGCGGTGAGGATGGCCCGGCGCTTCGCGTTGGCGGGGTCCGTGCGCAGGTCCACCGTCCCGTAGTGGCGCTTGATGTTCTCGATCACCACGATGGAGTCGTCCACCACACGTCCCACGGACAGCGTGATCGCGGCGAGTGTCAGGAGGTTGAGCGAGTAGCCCAGGGCGCTGATGCCGATGAACGTGGCCAGCAGGGACAGCGGGATGGAGATCGCCGTGACCAGGGTCGAGCGCAGGGACGCCAGGAACACCAGGATGACGAGGACGGCGAAGGCCAGGCCCAGGAGGCCCTCCACGGTGAGGTCCTCGATGGACTGCTCGATGTAGGGCGCCTGGTCGAAGACGGTCGTGATCCGGGCGCCGTTGCCCAGGTCCTCCTCGAGCCGGGGGACCATCTCCTCGACGGCCCGGGAGATCCCCACGGTGTCCCCGTCCGGGGTCTTCGTGACGGACACGGCGAGGGTCGGCTCACCGTTGGTGCGCGTGATCGAGGTCTGCTCCTGGTCGGCGAGCTGCACGGTGGCCACCTCGCCGATGGTGGTCGTCCCGGCGGCAGCGGGGGTGTCCTCGGGGGTGTCCTCGGAGCGGGGGAGGGGGACGTTGCGCACGGCCTCGAGGGAGTCCAGCGGGGAGCCTGCCTGGACGGGGACGCTCGTGGCACCGTCCTCGACCGTGCCCACCGGCACGAGCCCGCCGCTCTCCTCCAGCGCGGTGCGGAGGTCGGCGGGAGTGGCCCCGGCGCGGGCGAGCTGCGCCTGGTCCGGCAGGATCGACACGACCTGCTCCGGGGCGCCGCTGACCTCGGCCGAGCGCACGCCGTCGATCTTCTGCAGGTCCGGGACCGTGAGCCGCTCCAGGTCCGCGGCCAGCGGGCTGAGCGCCTCGTCGGAGGACACGGCGAGGAAGACGATGGGGAAGTCCGCGACGGACCCGGCGAAGGCGGTGGGCTCGACGTCCTCCGGCAGCTGCGTCTCGACGTTGGACACGGCCCGCTCCACCTGGTTGCGGGCCCGGTCCAGGTCGGTGCCGTACTCGAAGCCGAGCTGGATCTCGGACAGCCCGCTGCGCGAGGTGGACGTGGAGCTCTCCAGGCCCTCCACGATGTTCAGGGCGCGCTCCAGCGGCCGGCCCACCTGCTCGTCGACCACCTCGGCCGAGGACCCCGGCATCACCGAGACCACGCTGATCACGGGGATCTCCAGGGAGGGGATGAGCTCCTGCTTCATGGAGCGCATGCTGAGCACGCCGAAGACGGCCACGAAGACCGTGATGAGCACGATCAGGGCGCGGTTGGCCATTGAGGCGCGGGCGAGGAGAAACACGCGTGCTCCTAGGGGAGGGACGGTCGAGGGCGCCCCGGAGAGGCCGGGAGCGGGCGCTCCTCAGCGTACCGCCGGAATCCGACAGGGGGCCGGGACCGTCCGTGCCGGCACCGGGCGGGGGCGGGCACGCCGCGAGCCCCGGACCGGCGGGTCCGGGGCTCGCGTGCCGGGCCGGCGCGGGGTCAGCCGATGCCGAGCACCTGGGCGGTGCGGCCCATGACCTCGTCCGCGAGCTGCGGGTGGTCGTTGAGGGTGACGCCGTAGGAGGGGATGAGCTCCTTCAGGCGGCCCTCCCACCCGGAGATCCGCCCCGGGAAGGACTTGGCCAGCAGGTTGAGCATGATGGGCACGGCCGTGGAGGCACCCGGGGACGCCCCCAGCAGGCCGGCGATGGAGCCGTCGGCGGCGGTGATGAGCTCGGTGCCGAACTGCAGCACGCCGCCCTTCTCCTTGTCCCGCTTCATCACCTGCACCCGCTGGCCGGCCTCGACGAGCTCCCACTGGGAGCCGTCGGCGGTCGGGTAGAACTGCTGGAGGGCCTCGACGCGCTGCCCCTTGGTCTTGGCCAGCTCGCTCAGCAGGTACTTCACGAGGTCCAGGTTCGCCAGGCCGGCGCGGGTCATGGGGTAGAGGTTGTGCGGGCGCACGGACAGCGGCAGGTCGAGGAACGAGCCCTGCTTGAGGAAGTTGGGCTTGAAGCCGCCGTAGGGGCCGAAGAGCAGGGCGCGCCGGCCGTGCTCGTACCGGGTGTCCAGGTGCGGCACGGACATGGGGGGAGCCCCCACGGAGGCCTGGCCGTAGACCTTGGCGTTGTGCTGGGAGGCCACGTTCTCGTCGGTGTTGCGCAGCCACAGGCCCGAGACCGGGAACCCGCCGTAGCCCTTGGCCTCGCGGATGCCGGACTTCTGCAGCAGCGGCAGGGCGCCGCCGCCGGCGCCCACGAAGACGAACTTGGCCCGGATCAGGCGGTGGCCCTCGGCGTTGAGCCGGTTCTTGACCTCGGCCACCCACGTGCCGTCGCTCTGCCGGTCGAGGTCCACGACCTGCTGGCCGTAGCGGACCTCGCCGCCCCGGGCCTGCAGGTGGGCGACCTGCTGCCGCGTCAGCTCGCCGAAGTCGACGTCGGTGCCCTCCGGGGACCAGGAGGCGGCCACCCGCCCGGCGCCCCGGCCGTGCATGGTCAGGGGCGCCCAGTCGGCGATCCTGTCCCGGTCCTCGGTGTACTCCATGCGCTCGAAGAGCTTGTTCGGCTTCAGCGCCTCGTAGCGGCGCCGCAGGTAGTCGCTGTGGGCGTCGCCGAAGACCAGGGACATGTGCGGCACGGGGTTGATGAAGGTGCGCGGGTCCTGCAGCTTGCCCTCGGACACGAGGGAGGCCCAGAACTGGCGGGAGAGCTGGAACTGCTCGTTGATGCTCAGCGACTTGGCCGGGTTCACCGAGCCGTCGGCGGCCTGCGGGGCGTAGTTGAGCTCGCACAGCGCGGAGTGGCCCGTGCCGGCGTTGTTCCAGACGTTGGAGCTCTCCGCGCCCACCTGGTCCAGGCGCTCCAGCAGCGTGATGTCCCACTGCGGCTCGAGCTCCTTGAGGAACACGCCGAGGGTGGCGCTCATGACGCCGCCCCCGATCAGGAGGACGTCGGTCGATTCCGTTGCCTGAGGTGATGTCACAGTCGATGCTCCCGTAGAACGCCCGGCGCTGACGCTGCGCCGGTGAGTGGTCGGGACTCAGACTAACGCCACGCCCGGACGATTCCCGAATGGCACCGGGCGCCCGGCGGCCGGGCTCAGCGCGCGGGGTCGAGGCGGACCCGGTTGAACTCCTCGTAGCCGGTGGAGGTCAGCGGGAAGGAGGTGACGGAGTCGTCGACGGCCACGGCCGAGATCGGGTGGGCCAGCGGGACGGCCGGCAGCAGACGGGAGAGGCGGTCGTTGATCGACGCGTAGGCGCGGGTGCGCTCCTCGCCGTCGGGCAGGGCCGCCGCGCGGTCGACCGCCCGGAACAGCGAGGCGTTGTCGATCCCGAACTCGCCGCCGGGCCCGCCGAAGAGCGCCCCCATGAAGTAGTCCGGATCCCGGTAGCCGCCGTTCCAGCCCAGCAGGTGCAGGGCGTGGTCGCCGTCCGGGTCCTGGACCTGCTGGACGTACCCGTCCGTCCAGTCCACCGGCACGGGCTCGATCACGAAGCCCGCCCGGACCAGCTGGGCCGCGATGTCGGCGTAGACCTTCTCGGGCTCCTGCATGTACGTGCGGGAGGTGTGGCGCGGGTAGTAGAAGCGCAGCGGCTCCCCGTCGTAGGAGGACTGTGCGAGCAGCTCCCGCGCCCGCTGCGGGTTGTAGGAGGGCACCTGCAGGTCCGTCCCGTCCATCGCGAAGCGGGCCGGGAGGAACTGGTCGGCGACCCGGGTGCCGTCGGGATAGTGCTCGCGCACGATGGCGCCCCGGTCCACCGCGGCGGCGATCGCCTCCCGCACGTCCGGGTCGTCGAGCGGGGGCACGTTCTGGTTGATGCCGAGGTAGGAGACCGAGTACGGGTCCCGCTGGAAGACCTGGACGCCCTCCCGGGCCAGCGGGGCGAAGGAGTCCAGGCCCACCTGGTCGTAGCCGTCCACCTGGCCCAGGCGCAGCGCGACGTAGCGCAGCTCGGGCTCGGCGACGGTGCGGAACTCGAGGGTGCCGATGTCCCCGAGCTCCCCCCAGTAGCCGGGATCGGCCCGGAGCACCACGCGGGTGCCGTCCCCGGACTCGTAGCGGAACGGGCCGGTTCCCACGGGGTGGGTCCCCTGCGTGCCGGCCGCCAGGGCCTCCGGGGAGGCGATGCCGAAGGCCGGCTGCGTCAGCGCCCGCAGCACGGGCGTGCGGGCGGAGGTCAGGGACAGCTCCAGGGATGAGGGCGACTCCACGGTGCAGCCCTCGTACAGGGTCCCGCCGTCGGCGGCGCGGAAGACCGTGGCGAAGGAGGTCCGCTGCCCGGCAGCGGCCAGGGACTCCCAGCGCTCGAAGTTCGCGCAGACCGCGTCCGCGTCCAGGACGGTGCCGTCGTGGAAGCGCACCCCGTCGCGCAGCTCGAAGGTGTAGGTCAGCCCGTCCGCCGAGCGCTGCCAGGACGTGGCGAGCGCCGGCACGGGCTCGCCCGTCGACGGGTCCGCCCGCACCAGGCCCTCCAGCATCTGGGCCGCGATCCGTGAGGTCTCCACGGTGCTGACCACCGCCGGGTCCAGGGTGGGCGCCGCCGCCGCGTTGGCGAAGACGAACGTGGCCTGCGGCACCGAGCGGGAGGCCGTGGGAGCGGGCGAGCCGTCGCCGGGCGCGCACGCGCTCACGGCGAGCAGCCCCGCGCAGAGCGCGAGGGCGGCCGCGGTGCGGGGAACTCGCCTGGGCGCCATGGGTCCTTCGTGGCCGGCCGGACCGGCCGGCGGGGTGGTCGTCGTCGTGGAGGCCGCCGTGCTGATCGCCGTCGGCCGGGTCGTGCTCAGGCCCCGTGCGGGGCCGTGGGGTGCGCGAGGCGGGACTCGAACCCGCACGCCGGTCAGGGCACAGGAACCTAAATCCTGCGTGTCTGCCAGTTCCACCACTCGCGCCGAGGGGCCCGTCCGGGCCCCCGCTCATCCTAGCCTCAGGCGTCGAGCCCGAGGTCCCGGCGCAGCTTCGCCACGTGTCCCGTCGCACGGACGTTGTACTGCGCGAGCTCCACGTCCCCCTCCGGGCCGACCACCACGGTCGAGCGCACGAGGCCCTCGTAGGTCTTGCCGTAGTTCTTCTTCTCGCCCCAGGCCCCGTACGCCTCGGCGACCCGGTGGTCGGCGTCGGAGAGCAGGGGGAAGGTCAGGGCCTCGGCGTCGGCGAACCGGGCCAGCGCCTCCGGGCCGTCGGGGGAGATGCCGACGACGGCGAAGCCGTCCGCGGCGAAGCGCTCCAGGCTGTCGCGGAAGTCGCACGCCTGCGTGGTGCAGCCGGGCGTGGAGGCCTTGGGGTAGAAGTAGACGACCACGCGGCGCCCGCGGTGGTCGGCGAGCGAGACGGGCCGGCCCTGCGCGTCGGGCAGGGTGAAGTCGGGGGCCTTCCGGCCGGGTTCGAGACGTGCCGCCATGAACGGTTCCTCCATGCTGTCGTGCTGTGCTGTGCTGTGCTGTGCGGGCGGTGCCCGGACCACGAAGACTACCGGCGGTTCCCGGGGGGCCGCTGGACGGGTCAGCGGGCGGCACCTCGGGACCCCGGTGTCCACGCGCGGCGAAATGCTCATAAGTTTGCTTAGCATGATGCTGTAATCGGCGTTCCGGGTCGGTAGACTGCTTTTCATGCCTTTCACCACTCAATGGCCCACCAACAGACTGCTCTCCACGGCGGCGCGTCTCGTGGAGCACGCCTGGAACGAGCGCCTGGCCACGCTCGGCGTCACCCATGCGGGCGTCATGGCCCTCGACGTGCTGCAGACCGCGGGGAGCATGACGCAGGCCCAGCTGGCGCACCGCGTCCGGGTGCAGGCGCAGACCATGGGCAAGACGCTGCACCGGCTCGAGCTGCACGGGCACGTCACCCGCTCGAAGAACGTGCGGGACCGCCGCAGCCACCTCGTGTCGATCACCCCGGAGGGGCAGCGCATCCTCGAGGCCGCCACGCAGCTCGAGGACGACCTGGTGGGGGACGGCCTGCTCACCGACGAGAGCCTGCGCCGCACCCTGGCCGACATCATCACCACCCTCGGCGGCGCCCGCTGGAAGCTGCGGGTGGAGCCCGACGGAACCGTCACCGACGCCGGTTCCGCCGGGGCGTCCCCGGCCGCTCAGGAGATCGAGGTGGACGACGCAGTGGAGCGCGAGACCGTGGCCCAGGGCGACACCACTCCCTGAGCCGGTCCGCGCCGCCCGCGGCCCCGGCCGGGAGGCGGCGCGACGCGGCCTCCGCACCGCCGCGCGCGGGACCACGAGGGCAGGGCCCCGCCGAGGACGCCCGGGGCACAGCCGTGACCCCGGGCACTGTCGTGCCCGGGCCGGCGCGGGGAGGCCGACGACGACGGGAGGCGCCCCGGGCCGGAGTGGTGCGCTGCAATCGGTCCCGGAAACGACGAGAGGCCCTGCCGCGTGCTGACGCGGCAGGGCCTCTGCTGTGGTGCGCCCCCTCGGACTCGAACCGAGAACCCATTGATTAAGAGTCAATTGCTCTGCCAATTGAGCTAGGGGCGCGGGTGCTGCGGCAGAAACAGTAGCACGACCCGGCCCGGGGGCCGAATCGGGCCGGCCGGCTTGCGCCGTGCTGTGCCTCGCAACGAGAAAGTACTCTACCACCTCACGGCGGCTTGTCCATTTCGCCCGGACCGCCTCGGGGCCGCCCCGGATCCGCCGCACCGCGCGTGCGGTCGGCGCCCGGTCCGGCCGGACGTGCCGTGCGGACCCCGGGCCGGTTCGCCGCACGGAGCCGGCCGCTGCCGCGGCGGCAGGAGGGCGGCCCCGCAGGGGCTGTCGCGGGCGCGCGGCGACGGCCCCGGCGTGCGCTGTCTCACATGGTGGGACGGGCCGTCCGAAGATTGACACGCCCGGGCGGGCGGCAGAGCATGGAGCCATGCAACTCAGCCACGGTGTCGTCCAGCTCACGGTACGCGTCCTCGTCGGACGCGGGGCCTGAGCCGACGACCGGTCGAGCGCACGGGCCCTGTCGCACCACCCGGTGCAGCGAGGGCCCTTTTTCTTGCCCGGCGCCATCGGGGACGCGACCGCAGGGGCCGGAACAGAACCACCGACACCAGAAGGACAGTGACATGAGCAAGGGACAGCCGATCAGCCCGGCGCTGATGGCCACCAAGCGGGTGGACACCGCCGCCGACCACCGGCCTCCGGGCGCCCGCGAGCACGTCGTCCCGGCAGCCCCGGCCGTCCACGGGCCCGGCAACACCGTGCCGCCCATGCAGATGACCGGCTCCCAGGCCGTCATCCGGTCCCTGGAGGAGCTCGGGGTGACCGACGTGTTCGGCCTGCCCGGCGGCGCCATCCTGCCGACCTACGACCCGCTGATGGACACCGACAGGATCAACCACATCCTGGTCCGGCACGAGCAGGGCGCCGGCCACGCCGCCGAGGGCTACGCCCTGGCCTCCGGGCGGGTGGGCGTGTGCATCGCGACCTCCGGCCCCGGGGCCACGAACCTCGTCACTGCGATCGCGGACGCGCACATGGACTCCATCCCCATGGTCGCCATCACCGGGCAGGTGTCCTCGAAGGTCATCGGCTCCGACGCCTTCCAGGAGGCGGACATCGTGGGAATGACGATGCCGATCACCAAGCACTCCTACCTGGTGACGCAGGCCGAGGAGATCCCGCGGGTGCTCGCCGAGGCCTTCCACCTCGCCTCGACCGGCCGGCCCGGTCCCGTGCTCGTGGACATCGCCAAGGACGCCCAGCAGGACACCATGACGTTCTCCTGGCCGCCGCGGATGGACCTGCCCGGCTACCGCCCCGTCACCCGCGGGCACGCCAAGCAGGTGCGGGAGGCCGCCAAGCTCGTCGCGGCCGCCCAGCGCCCGGTGCTCTACGTGGGCGGCGGGACGATGCGCGCCGACGCGGCGGCCGAGCTCGCCGAGCTGGCGGAGCTCACCGGCGCCCCGGTGGTGACCACGCTGACCGCGCGCGGAGTGTTCCCGGACTCCCACGAGCAGAACCTCGGCATGCCCGGGATGCACGGCACCGTCCCGGCCGTGTACGCGATGCAGCAGGCCGACCTGCTGGTGACGCTGGGCGCGCGCTTCGACGACCGGGTCACCGGCCACCTGGAGACCTTCGCCCCCACCGCCCGGATCATCCACGCCGACATCGACCCGGCCGAGATCTCCAAGAACCGCACCGCCGACGTCCCGATCGTGGGCGACGTCAAGGAGATCATCCCGGACCTGGTCGCCGCCGTGCGCCAGGAGTTCGAGCGCGGCGGCGCGCCGGACCTCTCCGCGTGGTGGACCACGCTCAGCGGCCTGCAGGCCACCTATCCGCTCGGCTACCCGAAGCCCGCCGACGGGCTGGGCTCCCCGCAGCACGTCATCGAGCGGATCTCCGCCCTGACCGGCCCCGAGGCCGTCTACGCGTCGGGCGTGGGCCAGCACCAGATGTGGAGCTCCCACTTCGTGCGCTACGAGCGGCCCCGCCAGTGGCTGAACTCCGCCGGCCTGGGCACCATGGGCTTCGCCGTGCCCGCCGCGATGGGCGCGAAGGTCTCCCAGCCGGACCGCGTGGTGTGGGCGATCGACGGCGACGGCTGCTTCCAGATGACCAACCAGGAGCTCGCCACCTGCACGATCAACAACATCCCGATCAAGGTGGCCGTGATCAACAACTCCTCGCTGGGCATGGTGCGCCAGTGGCAGACCCTGTTCTACGACGGCCGGTACTCCAACACCGACCTGAACACCGGCCACGACAGCATCATGGTGCCCGACTTCGTCAAGCTCGCCGAGGCCTACGGGTGCGCCGCGCTGCGCTGCACCCGGGACGAGGACGTGGACGACGTCATCCGCCAGGCCCTCGAGATCAACGACCGCCCCGTGGTGATCGACTTCGTGGTCTCCGCCGACGCGATGGTGTGGCCGATGGTGCCCGCCGGCGTGTCCAACGACCAGATCCAGATCGCCCGCAACATGACTCCCGACTGGGACGAGGAGGACTGACCATGAGCCGACACACCCTCTCCGTGCTGGTCGAGGACAAGCCCGGCGTGCTCACCCGCGTGGCCGGGCTGTTCGCCCGCCGCGCCTTCAACATCGACTCGCTCGCCGTGGGACCCACGGAGCTCGACGGCGTCTCCCGCATCACCGTGGTGGTGGACGCCGAGGGCGAGCTGCTCGAGCAGGTGACGAAGCAGCTGAACAAGCTGATCAACGTCATCAAGATCGTCGAGCTCACCACCGAGTCGTCGGTGCAGCGTGACCACATCATGGTCAAGGTGCGCGCCGACGCCGCGACCCGTCTGCAGGTCACCCAAGCCGCAGACCTGTTCCGGGCCACCGTTGTCGACGTCTCCACCGAGTCGCTCGTCATCGAGGCCACCGGCGCCCCGGACAAGCTCCGGGCGCTGCTCGACATCCTGGAGCCGTTCGGCGTCCGGGAGATCGTCCGGGCCGGTACGCTGGCCCTCGGACGTGGTCCCAAGTCGATGAGCGACCGCGCCCTGCGCCACTGACGCCCCCGGGCGGCGGTGCCCCGGGCGCCGGCCCACAGACACCCCAACCACCTCGCGGCGGGTTCCGCCGCGCCCATCCATGCTTCAAGGAGACACCCCCATGGCAGAGATCTTCTACGACGACGACGCCGACCTGTCGATCATCCAGGACCGCTCCGTCGCCGTCATCGGCTACGGCTCCCAGGGCCACGCCCACGCGCTGAACCTGCGCGACTCCGGCGTGGACGTCCGGATCGGCCTCGCCGAGGGCTCGAAGTCCCGCGCGAAGGCCGAGGCCGAGGGGCTGCGCGTCCTCACCGTCGCGGACGCCGTCGAGGAAGCCGACGTCATCATGATCCTCACCCCGGACCAGGTCCAGCGCCACGTCTACGCCGAGTCGATCGCCCCGAACCTGAAGGACGGCGACGCCCTGTTCTTCGCCCACGGCTTCAACATCCGCTACGGCTACATCGAGGCCCCCGAGGGCGTCGACGTCGTCATGGTGGCGCCGAAGGGGCCGGGCCACACCGTGCGCCGGGAGTTCGAGGCCGGCCGCGCCGTGCCCGCCCTCGTGGCCGTCGAGAAGGACGCCTCCGGCGCGGCCCTCGAGCTGGGCCTGTCCTACGCCAAGGCCATCGGCGGCACCCGCGCCGGCGTGATCAGGACCACCTTCACCGAGGAGACCGAGTCCGACCTCTTCGGCGAGCAGGCCGTGCTGTGCGGCGGCATGTCCCACCTCGTCCAGTACGGGTTCGAGACCCTCACCGAGGCCGGCTACCAGCCGGAGATCGCCTACTTCGAGGTCCTGCACGAGCTCAAGCTCATCGTGGACCTCATGGTCGAGGGCGGCATCGCCAAGCAGCGCTGGTCCATCTCCGACACCGCCGAGTACGGCGACTACGTCTCCGGCCCCCGCGTGATCAACCCCGCGGTCAAGGAGAACATGAAGGCCGTGCTCGCCGACATCCAGGACGGCACCTTCGCCAAGCGCTTCATCGAGGACCAGGACCAGGGCGGCCCCGAGTTCAAGAAGCTGCGCGAGAAGGAGGAGACCCACCCGATCGAGGTCACCGGCCGCGAGCTGCGCAAGCTCTTCGCCTGGACCTCGCCGGACGCCGACTACGTGGAGGGCACCGCGGCCCGCTGATCCGCACCCGCCCCGCCGCCCACGACGGCGGCGGGGGCACCGGCCGAGGGGCCGCGTCCGCACGTCATGCGCCGAGCATTCCGTGCGGACGCGGCCCCTCGCCGTGTCCGGAGCCGTACCCTGAGGGCGGAGGCAGCCGCCACGATCGGGGGTGGTCCGCATGGCGGACGTCGGGGCACGCGAGCGGTCGCCCGGCGGGGGCGTGCGGAGCTGGGTCGGGCGCCACCAGCTCGTGGTCTACTTCGCGCTGGCCTACGCCTGGTCCTGGACGTGCTGGGCACCCCTGCTGCTCGGGGCCGGCGGCACGGTCCTGCTCCTGCTCGGCGGCTTCGGCCCGTTGCTGGCGGCGGCCGCGGCCACCCGGCTGGCGGGGGAGCCGCTGCGGACCTGGGCCCGGGCGATCGTGCGGTGGCGGGTCCCCGTCCGCTGGTGGGCCCGGGCGCTGGGGCTGCCCGCGCTGCTGTACGCCGTCGTCAACCTGGTGCTCGTGGCGCTGGGCCGGGAGGTCGACTGGTCCCTGGCCCTCGCCCGGGCCCCCGCCTACCTGGCGGGCTTCGCCTTCGTGGCCGTCCTCGGGGGCGGCCTCGAGGAGCCGGGGTGGCGCGGGTTCGCGCTGCCGCGGCTGCAGGCCCGGCTGGGGCCGCTGCGCGCCACGGCGCTGCTGGGCCTGCTGTGGGGGGTGTGGCACGTGCCGCTCTACGGACCGCTGGGCTTCGCGGTGCCCTTCGTCCTGGCGTTCTTCTACACGCCGCTCTACAACCGCACCCGCAGCGTGCTGCTCTGCGTCCTGCTGCACGCGAGCTTCACCCCGGCCCAGGACCACCTCGTCCTGCTCGCCGCGGACCCGGTGCACACCGGGCTGCTGGACGTGGTGGACCTCGTGCTGTTCGGCACCTACGCCGGGGCCGCGCTGGTCGTCGTCGGCCTCACCCGGGGGCGGCTGGGCGACCCCGGCTCCCGGCGGCGGCTCAGCCCTGCCGCACCACCGGGACGCCCTCCGAGGGCTGGACGATGACGAAGCCGGGGCCCGAGAAGGCCAGCTGGAAGGACTCGCCCGAGCCGCCGCGGAGCAGGGAGCCCATCGACAGGTCGTTCTGGATCCCCGGGACCAGGTTGGCCGACCACGCCACGGCCGCCTGCGGGTCCACGTACGTGGGCTGGCTCGCGCAGTCCAGGATCATCGGCGCCCCGTCGGAGCACAGGGCGAGCACCCCGTGGCCGGAGAGCTCCAGGTTGAACAGCCCGCCCGCCATCATCCCGGCCCCGCCCACACGCCGGATGTCCCAGGACAGGGTGTCGTCGAAGGCCAGCAGGGAGGAGCTGCTGACCGTCATCCCCTCGCCCTCCAGCAGCACCGTGAACACGGTGCGCGCCTGCCGGGCGAAGAACACCTCGCCCTCGCCCGAGACGCGCATCATGGGCGCGTCCTCGCTGGTCAGCACCTTCTTCATCAGCTTGCCGATCGAGCCCGAGCCCTCGTGCCGGAAGCCCATCCGCCCCTGGTAGGCGACCATGGCGCCCTTCGTGGCGACGACGTCCGGGCCCAGGCCCACCCGGAGCATCCGGGAGGACTGCAGGGTCCAGCGCTCCTGGCTCTGGCGTTCGAAGTTGTCCTGGGCGAAGAGCTCGCTGCGCACGGTGGCCTCCTGAGGGATCGGTGCCGGCTGTCCCGCCCATCGTGGCACCCGCGGGCGGGCGCCGCAGCCCCGGCGCGGTCGGTAGAGTGGAAACCGTGACTTCCTCCGACCGCACCCCGTACTACATCACCACGGCCATCGCGTACCCCAACGGCACCCCGCACATCGGGCACGCCTACGAGGTGATCGCGACCGACGTCATGGCCCGGTTCAAGCGGCTGGACGGTTTCGACGTCCGCTTCCTGACCGGCACCGACGAGCACGGGCAGAAGATGCAGCAGACCGCGGAGAAGGAGGGGCTGACCGCCCGGGAGCTCGCCGACCGCAACGCGGAGCGCTTCCGGGCGATGGACGACGCCCTGAACATCTCCTACGACCGCTTCATCCGCACCACGGACCCCGACCACTACGCGGCCTCGGCGGCCATCTGGCGGCGCATGGAGGAGGCCGGGGACGTCTACCTCGGCAAGTACGCCGGCTGGTACTCGGTGCGCGACGAGGCGTTCTACGCCGAGGACGAGACCGAGCTGCGCGAGGACGGGCTGCGCTACTCGCTCGGCACCGGCACGGAGGTCACCTGGACGGAGGAGGAGTCCTACTTCTTCCGGCTCTCCGCCTACCAGGACCGGCTCCTGGCCCTCTACGAGCAGCAGGGCTTCGTGTTCCCGGAGACCCGCCGCAACGAGGTCGCCTCCTTCGTCCGCTCGGGCCTGGAGGACCTCTCGATCTCCCGCACCACCTTCGACTGGGGCGTGCCCGTGCCCGGCGACCCGGACCACGTGATGTACGTGTGGGTGGACGCACTGACCAACTACCTCACCGGGGTCGGCTTCCCGGACACCGACTCGGAGCTCTTCCGGCGCTACTGGCCGGCCGACGCGCACGTGATCGGCAAGGACATCGCCCGCTTCCACGCGGTGTACTGGCCGGCGTTCCTGATGTCGGCCGGGCTGCCCCTGCCCGAGCGGGTCTTCGCCCACGGGTTCCTGTTCAACCAGGGCGAGAAGATGTCCAAGTCCGTGGGCAACGTGATCGACCCGCACGCCCTGGTCGCCGAGTACGGGCTGGACCAGCTGCGCTTCTTCCTGCTGCGCGAGGTGCCCTTCGGCCAGGACGGCAGCTACTCGCACGACGCGATCCGCAACCGCATCAACTCCGACCTCGCCAACGACCTCGGCAACCTGGCCCAGCGCTCGCTGTCGATGGTCGCGAAGAACTGCGGGGGCCGGGTCCCGGCCCCGGGGGAGCTCACGGCCGAGGACCGGGCGATGCTCGACGCCGCGGCCGGCCTCTACGAGCCGGTGCGCGCGGAGTTCGACGAGCAGCAGTTCCACCGGGCCCTGGAGCTCGTCTGGCGGGTCGTCGCCGAGACCAACCGCTACTTCACCGCCCGGGAGCCGTGGAAGCTGCGCAAGACCGACCCGCAGCGGATGGCCACGGTGCTGTGGGTGACCCTCGAGGTCGTGCGCACGGTGGGGCTGCTCGTGCAGCCGGTGATGCCGGAGGCGGCCGGCCGGCTGCTCGACGTGCTCGGCCAGGCCGAGGGCGACGCCCGGCTCTTCACCGCCCTGGGCGCGCCGCTGGTCCCCGGCACCCCGCTGCCCGCCCCGGCGCCGGTGTTCCCCCGCTACGAGGAGCCGGCGGCCCTGCAGGCCTGAACCCTCGGGGCCGTCCGGCATGTGAGACGTCCGTCCGGAGCGTGGATGCTCGCGCCACGGCGCTCCTATCCTGAGGGCATGAGCGAGCCGACTCCCGCAGCAACCCCCGCCCACCTGAGCATCGCCGTCGTCCCCGGCGACGGCATCGGCCCGGAGGTGGTGGCCGAGGCGGAGAGGGTCCTCGACGCCGTGACCTCCGCCGCCGGCGTCCGCGTGGACAAGCGCCGGTTCGGTCTCGGCGCCCAGCACTGGCTGGAGACGGGGGAGACCCTCACCGAGCAGACGCTGGAGGAGCTGCGCGGCCACGACGCCATCCTCTTCGGCGCGGTGGGCGCCGCCCCCGGCGACCGCCGGGTGCCCTCCGGGGTCATCGAGCGGGACGTGCTGCTGCGGATGCGCTTCGCCCTGGACCACTACGTGAACCTGCGCCCCTCCCGGCTCTATCCAGGCACCACCAGCCCGCTCGCCCGGCCCGGGGACATCGACTTCGTGGTGGTCCGCGAGGGCACCGAGGGCCCCTACGCCGGCAACGGCGGGGTGCTGCGCCCCGGTACCGACGCCGAGATCGCCACCGAGGTCTCGCTCAACACCGCCCACGGCGTGCGCCGGCTGGTGCGCTACGCGTTCGAGCTGGCCGCCCGGCGCGAGCGCAAGAAGCTCACCCTGGTGCACAAGCACAACGTCCTGGTCAACGCGGGGCGGCTCTACTCCCGGCTGGTCGAGGAGATCGGCGCCGGGTTCCCGGAGGTCGCGGTCGACTACCTGCACGTGGACGCGGCGACCATCTTCCTCACCACCGACCCGGCGCGCTTCGACGTGATCGTCACCGACAACCTCTTCGGCGACATCCTCACCGACCTGGCCGGCGCGGTCACCGGCGGCATCGGCCTGGCCCCGGCGGGCAACATCAACGCGGACCGCACCGCGCCGTCGATGTTCGAGCCGGTGCACGGCTCCGCGCCGGACATCGCCGGGCGGCAGCTGGCGAACCCGGTCGCGGCGATCCTGGCGACCGCCATGATGCTCGAGCACCTCGGCCTCCCGGAGCAGGCCGCCCGGATCGAGGCCGCCGTGCAGCAGGACCTCGCCGCGCACGGGACAGAGACGCGCAGCACCGCCCAGGTGGGCGACGGCGTGCTCGCCGCGCTGGCCTGAGCCGCCCCGCCCGCGTGCTCCGGGGATAGGCTGGGGCACGAACCATCCGCCCGCCCCGCGTGCCGGTCGCCACGGGGTCGACCCCGCAGGGAGACGCAGTGACCACTCAGCCCACCACCTTCGCCCACCACCTGACCCAGGACCCGGTCCCGGAGGAGGTGCGCGCGGCCATCCTCGCCGACCCGGGCTTCGGCACGAACTTCTCGGACCACATGGTGAAGATCGACTGGTTCGGCGACGTCGTCGCGGGCACGGGGCGCTGGAGCGACCCGCGGATCGAGCCGTACGGGCCGCTGGTGCTCGACCCCGCCGCCGCGGTGCTCCACTACGGCCAGGAGATCTTCGAGGGGCTGAAGGCCTACCGGCACGCGGACGGCTCCGTGTGGACGTTCCGGCCCGAGGCCAACGCGGCCCGGCTCAACCGCTCGGCCCGCCGGCTGGCGCTGCCGGAGCTGCCCGAGGAGATGTTCCTGGACTCCCTGCGCGAGCTCGTCGCCGTGGACGAGCAGTGGGTGCCGGACGGGGAGGGCGAGTCCCTGTACCTGCGTCCGTTCATGATCGCCACCGAGGCGTTCCTGGGCGTGCGCCCGTCCCGGCAGGTGCTGTACTCGGTGATCGCCTCCCCGGCCGGCAACTACTTCGGCGGGCCCGTGAAGCCGGTCGACATCTGGCTCTCCCGCGACTACGCCCGCGCCGGGCGCGGCGGCACCGGGGCGGCCAAGTGCGGCGGCAACTACGCGGCCTCGCTGGTCGCCCAGATCGAGGGCGAGTCCCACGGCTGCCAGCAGGTGATGTTCCTGGACCGGGACCGCGGGGACGCCGTCGAGGAGCTGGGCGGGATGAACGTGTTCTTCGTCCTCGGGGAGGACACGCTGGTCACCCCCGAGCTCACCGGCACCATCCTGGAGGGCGTCACCCGCACCTCGATCATCCAGCTCGCGCGCGACCGCGGGATGACCGTCGAGGAGCGCCGCTTCACCCTCGAGGAGTGGCGGGAGGGCTGGCGGTCGGGCGAGGTCACCGAGGCCTTCGCCTGCGGGACCGCGGCCGTGATCACGCCCATCGGCCGGCTCCTCTCCGCGGAGGGGACCATCGGCGAGGAGGGCGCCCGGCCCGGGGCCGTCACCATGGACATCCGCAAGCAGCTGCTGGACATCCAGACCGGCCGCGCGGAGGATCCCCACGGCTGGCTCACCCGCCTGGTCTGAGTCCCCCGGCCCCCTCGGTGACCGGCCGAGGGGGCCGCGCGCCGCCCCGCGGGCCGTGGGATAGCCTGGGGCCATGCGAATTGCCAGGTTCACCGTCGACAACGAGATCCACTTCGGCGCGGTCCAGGGCGCGCCCGGCGCCGAGACGGTCACCGTCCTCGCGGGCGACCCGTTCTACACCGGGGTCCACCCCACGGAGCAGCGCCACGAGCTCGCCGACGTCCGCCTCCTGGCCCCGGTGATCCCGCGCTCCAAGATCGTGTGCGTCGGGCGCAACTACGCCGACCACGCCGCGGAGCTGGGCAACGAGCTGCCCACCTCGCCGATGCTGTTCTTCAAGCCCAACACCTCCGTGGCCGGCCCCGGCGACCCGGTGACCCTGCCCCCGTGGACCGAGGAGGTCTCCTACGAGGCGGAGCTCGCCGTGGTGATCGGGCGGATGTGCAAGGACGTGCCCGTGGAGCGCGTGCCCGAGGTGGTCTTCGGCTACACCGCCGCCAACGACCTCACCGGCCGCGACGTGCAGCGCACCGACAACCAGTGGGCCCGCGCCAAGGGCTTCGACGGCGCCTGCCCGCTGGGACCCTGGATCGAGACCGACCTCGACACCTCCGCACTGGCCGTGCGCAGCCGCGTCAACGGGGAGACCAAGCAGGACGGCAGCACCCGGGACATGGTCTTCGACGTCCCGTACCTCGTCTCCTACGTCTCCCAGGCGTTCACCCTGCTGCCCGGTGACGTGATCCTCACGGGCACGCCCGCCGGCGTCGGGATCGTCGACGAGGGCGACCGCGTCGAGGTCGAGGTCGAGGGCATCGGCGTCCTGCCCACCGTCCTGCGCCGCTGACGCCCGCGGCCGCACGCCCCGCCAACCCATCCACGCACCCACCGACGTCCCGAAAGAGCCATGACCGAAAAGCCCGCCACCCCGGCCACCGCCTCCACCTCCTCGCCCGTGCGGGTGCGCTTCTGCCCGTCCCCGACCGGCACCCCGCACGTGGGACTGATCCGCACCGCGCTGTTCAACTGGGCCCACGCCCGCCACACCGGCGGGACCATGGTGTTCCGCGTCGAGGACACCGACACCCAGCGGGACTCCGAGGAGAGCTACCAGCAGCTGCTCGAGGCGCTGGCCTGGCTCGGCATCGACTGGGACGAGGGTGTGGAGACCGGTGGTCCGCACGCTCCCTACCGGCAGTCCCAGCGCCTGGACATCTACCGCGACGTCGCCGCGAAGCTGCTGGCGCACGGGGCCGTCTACGAGGCCTACTCGACCCCGGAGGAGGTCGAGGCCCGCCACCGCGCCGCCGGCCGCGACCCCAAGCTGGGCTACGACAACTACGACCGGGACCTCACCGAGGAGCAGATCGCGGCCCACCGGGCCGAGGGCCGGGAGCCGGTGCTGCGGCTGCGGATGCCGGACGAGGACATCGTGGTCCACGACATGATCCGCGGCGAGATCGTCTTCCGGGCCGGGTCCATCCCGGACTACGTCGTGGTGCGCGCCAACGGCCAGCCGCTGTACACCCTCACCAACCCGGTGGACGACGCCCTGATGGAGATCACCCACGTGCTCCGCGGGGAGGACCTGCTCTCCTCGACGCCGCGCCAGATCGCCCTCTTCCGCGTGCTGGTGGAGATCGGCGTCGCGCAGTACGTGCCCGAGTACGGGCACCTGCCCTACGTCATGGGGGAGGGCAACAAGAAGCTCTCCAAGCGCGACCCCGAGTCCAGCCTGTTCCACCTCAGGGACAGCGGCTTCGTCCCCGAGGGCCTGCTCAACTACCTGGCCCTGCTCGGCTGGTCCCTGTCCGCGGACGAGGACGTGTTCACCGTGGAGCAGCTGGTGGCCCACTTCGACGTCCACGACGTCCTGGCCAACCCGGCCCGCTTCGACCTCAAGAAGGCCACGGCCATCAACGGCACGCACGTGCGCCTGCTCGAGCCCGCCGACTTCCGCGACCGCCTCGTCCCCTACCTGCAGGCGGCGGGGGTGCTGGGGGAGACCCTGACCGAACGAGAGGCCGCGGTCCTCGACCAGGCCGCCCCGCTGGTGCAGGAGCGGATGAACCTGCTGGGGGAGGCCCCCGAGCTGCTGTCGTTCCTGTTCGCCGCCGACGACGAGATCGAGCTCGCCGACGACGCCCGCAAGCAGCTCAAGGACTCCGCCGGCGACGTCCTCCGGGCCGCCCTCGAGGCCCTGGAGCCCCTCGAGGACTGGCGCGCCCCGGCGCTGGAGACCGCCCTGCGCGAGGCGATCGTCGACGGGCTGGGCATCAAGCCCCGCCTCGCGTTCGGTCCCGTCCGCACCGCCGTGTCCGGGCGGCGGATCTCGCCGCCGCTGTTCGAGTCCCTGGAGATCCTCGGCAAGGAGTCCTCCCTCGCCCGGATCCGCGCGCTCGCCGGACAGCTCGGCTGAGCCCCGCACCACGACGACGAGATCACCCGGATGCGCACCGGCCGCCCGCAGCACCGCAACCCG
>NZ_LDNX01000135.1:0-46854 GCF_001027955.1 Kocuria sp. SM24M-10
GGGCGACCGGCGTCCGCCCCCTGGGCGGGGCCGTGCTGGCCGCCGCGGGGGCGGCGGCCGCCCACTCGTGGTGGCACCGCGGCGGCCCGGCGGCCACGGCCGCGCTCGGTGGGCTCTACGTCCTGGGCTTCGGGCTCTCGCACCCGCTGGCCAAGCGGATCGGCGCCTGGCCCTCGGTGCTGGCCGTCACCGCCGTCAACGCCGCCGCCAACGCCGTGCTGGTGGACCGTCCCGGCCGCTGAGCCGCGCCGACCCGCGACGCCGCCCGTCCCCTCCCCGGGGGACGGGCGGCGTCGTCGTCGGCCGGGCCGGGGCTCAGTCGCCCACGGCGTCGCGGCCGCGCCGGACGATCAGCGGGTCGGGCGGATAGACCACCGCCGGGTCCTTGTCCTCGTAGTCGAACTGGTCCAGGAAGAAGCGCATCGCGTTGAGCCGGGCCCGCTTCTTGTCGTTGGACTTCACCGTGATCCACGGGGCGTGGTCGGTGTCGGTGCGCAGGAACATCTCCTCCTTGGCCTCGGTGTAGTCCTCCCACCGGTCCAGGGAGGCCAGGTCCATCGGGGAGAGCTTCCAGCGGCGCACCGGGTCGATCTGGCGGATCGCGAAGCGGGTGCGCTGCTCGTGCTGGGTGACCGAGAACCAGAACTTGGTCAGGTGGATGCCCGACTCCACCAGCATCTTCTCGAACACCGGGGCCTGGACCATGAACCGGTGGTACTCGTCCTCGCTGCAGAAACCCATGACGCGCTCGACCACCGCCCGGTTGTACCAGGAGCGGTCGAAGAGCACCATCTCGCCGGCGGTGGGCAGGTGGGCGATGTAGCGCTGGAAGTACCACTGCCCGGCTTCACGATCCGAGGGCTTCGTCAACGCCACCACCCGCGCCGCCCGGGGGTTCAGGTGCTCGGTGAAGCGCTTGATCGTCCCGCCCTTGCCGGCCGCGTCGCGGCCCTCGAACACGACGACGTGCTTGAGGTCGTGGTCCTGGCCCCAGTACTGGAACTTCAGCAGCTCGATCTGCAGCCGGTACTTCTCCAGCTCGTACTCCTGGCGGCTCATGAGCTGGTCGTAGGGGTGATCCTCCCGCCAGGTCTGCACCGCCGAGCCCCCCGGGTCGATCAGCTCCGCGTCCTCGCCCTGGGGATCGCCCACGGTGTAGCCGCGCTCGGTCAACAGATCGATGAACTGTCGCAGCGCCAGCCGCGCCGGATCCCACTCATGCAGCATCACAGAACTCCCCTCGGTAGGTCACCTGTGCCCGAGAGTAGGGCAGAGGAGTGACCGAGCGGTGAACACCGACGACCTGCACCCTGCGGCGCGCCCTCCTGGCCGGCGACCGGGGCGAGCGGAAGGGCGCGGGAGAGGAACGAGGAAGAACACGCGCAGGTGGGCCGCCCGGCGCCGCCGCGCAGCGGGACCCTCCAAAAGGTCCACTTATTCTGGGAGGCGTGCTCTCACCTGAATTCCTGCTCCTGCTCAGCACGGCCTTGCTGGCGGTGGCGGTGCTGTGGCCGGTGGTGGTCAAGGCCGGTCGTCGCCGGGATCTGGCCACCTCCGGGAAACGCCGGGCCCAGCTCGCGCCGGTGCACTACGCCGGGCCGGCGGTCCTGATCACCGCGAGCGTGGCGCTGCAGTTGAGCGCCAACTTCCTCTGAGGCCCCCGAAATCTACCCTCCCGCACACGTCCCAGGGGGTCCTGAGCGCCGGAGCGGCAAGGGCGCCCGCCGGGGCACGGTGAACAGCCGGCGAACTCCTCGCCGACACGATCGCCGATCGGGGTGACCCGGGCTCTAATGAACCCATGAACTTTCCGGTGTCGGCTCCGACCGCTTCACGGCGACGGTGGACGGCCGCGTGCGGTCGGGCGCGCGCGGCACGCACCGGGTGCCTCCTCGCCGCGCCCACGGTGGCCCTTCCCGCTGCGGTGCCGCCGGTGCCGGGACGCCGGCGACCGTGACGGGCCCGGCAGACGCCGACGGTCCGCACCGCGCCAGCATTCCCGCACCCAGGGCGCTGGCGGTCGCGCCGCGGCTGCGGCCGGTGACCGCCCAGGACCGGGCGCTGATCGAGGACCTCGTGCTGGACGACCCGGCCTACACCCGTACCAGCTTCGACCAGCTGCCCTCGATCCGGGACGTGGACGCCATCCTGGACGGGGGCCCGGGCAACGCCGGTTCCGGCGCCCACCAGGTGCTGGGGGCCTTCAGCGAGGACGGAGTCCTGCTGGGCGTGGCGCAGGCGGTCCACCGGTGGCCCAGCACGGTGTCCTGCTACCTCGGCCTGCTCCAGGTCCGCCCGGCACACCGGGGGCGGGGACTCGGGGCCACGCTGCTGGCCGCCACCGAGGACACCGCCCGAGCTCGGGGATGCCGGCAGGTGCTGCTGTCGGTCATCGCCCGCAACCGCTCCGGGCGCGCGTTCTGGCACCACCACGGCTTCCTGCTCCTGCATCCTCAGGCAGCCCGCGCCGCCGCCCCGCTGTCACCACTGCTCATGCACAAGCCCCTGTGAGCGTCCCGCAGGCCCCACCCGGGACCGGTGGATGGCCGTCGTCGTCCGGGTGTGCTCTACTCGGGCCCATGACCGGAACGTCCCTGCCGACTGCTCCTGACGCCGCCGACTTCCGTGCCTTGGCCGCCGGCTCGCCGTGGCGGTTCACCACGGTGCATCTCACCCACCGGCGGCAGGGCAGCGGTGGGGCCACCGCCGAGGGCGGGCCGGTGGAGGCCTGGCTCGACCGGGCCCGGCACCGGGTGGTCGTGCGCACTGCCGAGGGGGTCGAGGTCGCCGAGGGGGCGCCCTACGGCGGGGTCGTGAGCGGGGCCGACGCCGGGCAGTCCCGGTCCGGGGCGGGGGTGGTGCTGCGCCCGGACGGGCTGGTCGCCCGCCGGCCGGAGGACTGGCACCTGGACCACGGCGACCCGATGTGGCGGGACTACCGGTGGACGGCGATGCTGGACCCGGTGGAGCTGTGCCACGGCGTGCAGCTCAGCGACGTCACCGCGACCGTGTTGCGGGGCCGGGCGACCTGGGCGGCCACCTGCCGTCCCCTGGTCGGCGACGGCGAGGACTGGGCCGGCGGCTACGTCCCACGGTGCGGGTGCTGCCCGTTGCTGGACAGCCCGGCCGCCCGGATCTACGAGTACGGGCCCGAGGACCCGACCCTGACCGACAGCCTGGCCACGGTGTACCGGGTGCACCTGGACGTGGCCACCGGGATCGTCGTGGACCTCACCCCGCTGGACG
This sequence comes from Kocuria sp. SM24M-10, assembly GCF_001027955.1. NCBI lineage: Bacteria > Bacillati > Actinomycetota > Actinomycetes > Micrococcales > Micrococcaceae > Kocuria > Kocuria sp. SM24M-10. The sequence continues at coordinate 3,247 of NZ_LDNX01000135.1, forward strand.
GCACCGAGGGCGTCAGTCTCACCAACGAGCTCCACGACGTCGACGACCTCCTCGTCCCGCCGCAGTGACCGAAGGGCGCTGCCGGCGTGCCCCGAGGCATCTGTCCTGAGCGGGAACGGCCCGAGGGTACAGCTGCAGGGCGGCGCCGTCAGGGACGTTCTCGGCACGAGGCAACTCCCGCGTGGCACGGCGGTTCGCGAGGGGTGCCAAGCCGAGGACGCGGTCGCGGCCGGGCGGTGGTGGAGGCGGAAGCACGGGAGACAGCAGCACGGGAGGCGGTCACGTGCTCGCGGTGCTGCCGGTCGCCGGCGCGCGCAGTCCTCCGGGTCGCTGCCGGGCCGGGCGTAGTCTGGCGGGATGGGAGTTCCTGAGCTCGTTGACCTGCCGGTGGGATTCGAGGCGTTCCACCGCCGCGGCTTCATCAACTACCAGCTGAACCGGGCCCATGCCCTGGGCTTCGCCGAGCGCCGGGAGCTGTTCGACGCCGCAGCACGCATCCGGTCGATGGACGACGGCGGCCCGGTGTTCGAGGCGTTGGCGTCCCGGGCCGCGGCGGAGGGACGGTACCGGCCTGCCACGGGATACGCGCGGCTGGCGGAGTTCTTCACGCCGCCGCGCTCGCAGCGCAAGCCGGAGCGCTACCGCCGGTACCTGGAACTCTTCGACACCGCGTTCGCCGATGCCGCCCTCGTCCGCCACGAGGTGCCCTACGCCGGTGCGGCGCTGCCGGCCTACTCGCTGCCGGCGGCCGGGCCCCCGACGGGCGGCACGGTGCTGCTGCACGGGGGATTCGACTCCGTGATCGAGGAGTTCTTCCCCGTCGCCCAGCGGATCGCTGCGGCCGGCTTCGCCGTGATCGCCTTCGAGGGCCCGGGACAGGGCGGCGCGCGGACGGTGCACGGGCTCACCTCGGACCACGACTGGGAGAAGCCGGTCGCGGCCGTGCTGGACCATTTCCAGCTCGACCGGGCCGCGCTGGTCGGCATCTCGATGGGTGGCTACTGGGCGCTGCGCGCGGCGGGGCGCGAACCCCGCATCGCGCAGGTGGTGGCCTGGCCGCCGATCTACGACTGGTTGCACCGGGTCCACCCGCTGCTGCGGGCCCCGGTCCGCTCGATGGTGCAGCACCGGGGCTTCATGGGGTGGAGCGTGCGGACCCGTGCCCGGCTGTCGCCGACCCTGCGTGTGGTGGTCGATCAGGTCCTGTACCTGCTCGACAGCGACGACCCGGCCGATGTCCCGGCGTGGTTCCTGGGCATGAACGCCGCCCACCTGGGCAGCGAGCGGGTGCGCCAGGACGTCCTGCTGATGTGCGGGGAGCACGACGCCTTCCAGCCCCCGGCGCTGACGCGAGCGCAGGCCCAGGCGCTCACGGCCGCCCACAGCGTCACCACGCGCCTGTTCACCCGGGCGGAGCGAGCCGATCAGCACTGCCAGATGGGCAACCTCGACCTCGCCTCTCGAGTGCTCACGAGCTGGTTGCGCAGCGTCGCGGCGAGCGCCGGAGGATCCGCGCCCCGGCCCGATCCGTCCTCGTAGGAGACCGGCACCCCACCGGAAGCGGCCGGCCGCTCCGTGGTCCGCCGGTCGTGGGCCGGCCTCACCTCTCGGCCCCGTGTCCCGTCACGGGCTCCGTGGGGTGCAGCCGGATCACCCCCGAGGCGCCGTCGATGGTGACCGTCTGGCCCTCGACCAGCCGGGTCGTGGCGTCGGGCACGCAGATGACGGCCGGGATCCCGTACTCGCGGGCCACGGTCGGGCCGTGGGCGATCGTGGAGCCGGTCTCCGTGATGAGCCCGCCGAGGGTCAGGAACAGCGGCGTCCAGCCGGGATCGGTGGTCGGGGCGACGAGGATGTCCCCGGGCCGCAGCCTCGCCTCGGACGGGTGCTGGACGATCCGCGCCGGGCCGGTCGCGACCCCGGTGGCCGCCGGCTGGCCGACCAGGACGTGGGGCCCGTGCTCGGCGGCGGTGTCGTCGGGCAGCGCCTGCGGGTTCGTGCCGTCGGACAGCAGCAGGCCGGGGACCTGCCTTCGCCGGACCTCACGGTCGTGCTCCCGACGCCGGCGCGTCACGAGGGCGCGGAAGTCCGTGCCGTGCGCGGCGTCGAGGGCCTCGTCCAGGGTCAGGAACATGATGTCCTCCGCCTGCTCCAGCAGACCGCGCTCGGTGAGCTCGGCTCCCGCGGTGAGCAGCTGCCCGCGCACCTGGGCCAGCGGGGTCAGCCACAGGAACTTGGGCAGCTCGCGCAGTCCGGCGAGCTCCCGGCTGCGGCGCAGCAGGGCGCCGGCGAGCCGGGCCCGCAGCGGCCGGGTCCGCCGCGCCCGGCCGACGAGGCCCGCCAGGGCGGCCTCCGCCTCGTCGGCGGCGCGCGCGAACCGGGCCGGCGGGGCCTGGCCCGGATCCGTCACCTGCAGGTACCCGGACAGGGCGGCGAAGACGGGGGTGGGGTCGTCGGCCCACCGGGGGGAGCCGACGTCGACCTCGGCGCTGCCGCGCAGCCCGTACTCCTCCAGGAACGCCGTCAGACCGAACTCGGGCAGCTCACCGCGCAGGAAGCGCGCGGCGAGCTCGTCCGGAGCGGTGCCCAGCAGCAGATCGCGGTGCGCACGGGCCGACCCGGCCACGGACCACAGCTGCAGGTCCATCTGGGTGGTGACGTTGTGGGGCATGCCGCGCAGGGTCGCGTTCAGCTCGCCCGGCCGCAGGATCCCGTGCAGCAGCCGCCCGGCCACTCCCTGCGCGAGGAGCGCGGCCCACAGCGGGGGCAGGGAGCGCAGCATGGGCCCGGTCATCGTCGCGTCCTGCAGGTCTGCCGCGGACCGGATCCGGCTCGCCGTGTCCGCCGGTGCGGCCCAGCGCTGCCGACGGACCTGCTCGAGTTCGCGGAAGGCGCGCTCGCGGGCGGCGGCGGGCCGGGCCAGGGCCCGGAGGGCGCCGAGGAGCGAGGCGGGCACGACGGCCAGCACCAGCCGCGCCGTCGCCTCCGGGGAGAACACGCGCTGACCGCGACGAGGAGGGCGCGGCCCGTAGCGGGGGTCCTCCAGGACGCGCCGCAGACCCCGCGCCACGGCCGGACCGTAGACCTGCGCCATCGAGGGGACGCCGGAGCGCAGGCGCGGACTGCGGACCACGCCGGTGAGGTCCAGGAAGAGCCGGCCGCCGATGTCGACGAGGACCGTGTCGACCACGGCGTCGTCGACGCCGAAGAGATGCAGCCAGCGGCGGGTCGTGGCCCGCAGCACCGACACGCCCATGGGGGTGACCGGGCGCCGCAGGCCCTGCATGTGGCCGACCTCCAGGTAGACGCGCGGGTCGTCCTGCACCGCATCGTCCTGCACCGGGTCGGTCCCGGGCGGGAGCGGGAAGAGGGTCGTGATCGCGCGGGACTGCAGCAGCCACAGGGTGCCCTCGGCGTCGTAGGCGAACTCGATGTCCTGCGGGCCGCCGAGGGCGCGCTGCACCCGTCGGGCGGTTGCCCTGAGTTCGTGCAGCTGGTCGGGGGAGAGGCACCCGTGATCCCGGCGCCCGGGGAGCGGGCCGCGCCCCGGCAGGACGTAGTGGTCGGTGTCCATGGTGCCGTCCACGACTCCGGTGCCCAGGCCCGGGACGGCGTCGACGACGGTCTCCGTGCGAGTGCCGGTCAGCGGGTTGGCGGTGAACATCACCCCGGCGGCCGTCGGGACGATCATGCGCTGCACGACGACGGCCATCGCCTCGTCGCCGGTCTCCTGCCCCTGCCCGGCCCGGTAGGCGACGGCGCGCTCGCTGTCCAGGGAGGCCCAGCACTGCCGGATCGACGCGAGCAGCGCGTTCCGGCCCCGGACGTCCAGGACGGTGTCCTGCTGGCCGGCGAAGCTGGCACCCGGCGAGTCCTCGGCCGTGGCGCTGGAGCGGACGGCGACGGGACCACCGCCGAGGCGCTCGTAGGCCGCCAGGACCGCCCGCTCGGGGACGGCGCCCGAGCGGTAGGCCCCGGTGGTCAGGCAGAATCCGGCCGGCACGCGCTCACCCGCGGCGATGAGGGCGGCCAGCCCGGCGGCCTTGCCCCCGACGAGCTCGGTCGTTCCCGGGGTGATGTCGGCGAGGTAGAGCACGTCCATGGGCTGCCTCCCGGGTGTCCAGGGGCTGACGGACAGGCCGCCGCGGCAGGGCCGAGGGGTGTCCGCCGCCCTCGTTCACAGCCGATGATCCAGCCCGGCCGCCGCCAGGTCAACGGCCCCGTGGCCGAGGGCGGTGCCGCTCGGCGTGGCGGCGGCGGTGCCGGTGCACCGGGGCGGCTCGCGTCAGGGCGTCCTCCGGTCGAAGGTCAGGTGGGTGACCCCGCTGGGTGCGGAGACGGCCTCGATCTCGTAGTGCTCCTCCAGGGCCTCCAGCCCGTCCCACACCCGCACGCCGCGGCCGAGCACGATCGGCACCTGGACCAGGTGCATGTGGTCGACCAGGCCCGCGGCGAGGAAGTCGCGCACCACGGTGGGGCCGCCTCCGATGCGGACGTCCCGTCCGCCGGCTGCCTCACGGGCGGCCCGGAGCGCCTCCTCCGGTGCGGCGTCGAGGAAGTGGAAGGTGGTGCCGCCGTCCATCTCGATCGAGGGTCGCGGGCGGTGGGTCAGCACGAGGACCGGCGTGTGGAACGGAGGGTTCGGCCCCCACCACCCTGTCCAGTCCGCGTCGTCCTGCCAGCCCGGCGGGCCGAACTTGCCCGCGCCCATGATCTCTACCCCGATGCCCGGCTCGTGCTGCTGGGCGAACGCGTCGTCGATGCCGGCGGTGCCGCCCTGGTGCCCCAGGATGGGGGCGCCGAAGCGGGTGGCGATCAACCACTCGTGCAGCCGCCGGCCGGCGTGACCCATGGGTGCCTCGGGGGTCTGACCCGCGCCGGTCGCGAAACCGTCCAGCGAGAGGGAGAAGTTGTGGATGCGGGTCCGTGTCATCTGCTCGCTCCGTCTGCTCGGCGGCGGGTGCACCGGGGTCGGTGGTTCACCGGTTCGTGTTCACGAGGACGTCCGCGGTGTCCGCCCCGAAGCAGGTCCAGGTGGCCGGCAGGGGCCCGTTCTCGTTGACGTTCCAATTGTTGGTGATGGTCAGGCACTCGAGCACGAGATTCTCGGCGGTGACGTTCTTGTTGCGCTCACGGTCGGCCTCGGCGTCGATCCGGGCCTGCTCGAGGCGGGACTGGGCGCGGTCCACGTTCGCCTCGGCCTCCACCACCCGGTTCAGCGCGTCCTGGGCGGTCTGGTCCAGCGCCGCCGGCGGCAGCGCCACGGAGTCCAGCTGCACCCCGTACGGGGACAGCCGCTCGGTCAGGGCCGCCTCCACTGCCTCGCGCACCTCCTCGACCTTGCCCTCCGCGCGGGCCTCCGCAGGGGTGTAGGAGGCCAGGACGGTGGCGACCGCCTCCCGGGCCGCGGGCTGGACGAGCATCCCGTCCACGTTCTCGAACCGGCGGTACCGGGACCACAGCTCCTGGGCCTGCTCGCCGGTGATGGTCCACTGCACGGTCATGTGCTGCGTGCCGGAGCCACCGCCGGCGAAGGCGATCGGGGCGTCCATCTCCGAGCGCTGCAGCTGGGTGGAGAAGGTCTCGACCTCCGCCCAGGGCGCCTTGACCTGCCACCCGGCCTGCAGGGTGCGGGAGTACCGGCCCAGGCTGGTCTCGATCCCCACCTCCCGGGCCCCGACCCGGGCCAGGGTGGTCCCCGCGGTGACGAGCAGCAGGAGCACCAGCGCGCTGACGGCCGTGACGCCGGCCGCCTTGCGCGTGGCGCTGGGGCGGACGTGCTCCCCGGCGGCGTCCTTCGGCCCCGTTTTCCTCGGCACCATCGCCCAGGCGACGACCGAGAGAACGAGCACGAGGGCCAGGACGGCGGCCGTGACGATGTAGAACATGTTCCCCTGTCCCCGTTTCTCCGGACTTCCGGTGTCCCGCCCGCGAGCGCGGTGATTCACTTCTGTAAACGTACCCACATCGTGGGGCCGCGGGCAGCCGATCACCGGAGGACCCGGCGCCACACTTCGGGGGACCGCCGGTTCCCGCGGCGGTCCGGGCATCCGGTCCGCAGAGGCGTCGTCGACAAACGCCGGGCCATCGCGGCGCGTCGACCCCACAGCCTGCCGTGCGGGGTCAGCGTCCGGGGGAGTCGGTGATCCTGGTCCGGGTCCGGCACCTCCGCCGGGCCCCGGGGCTCGGGGCAGGCCGGCCGCCGCTCACCGCGTCGTCCCGGTCGTCCCGCACGGGCGGTGCACGCCAGAGAGGGGCGACGGCGGGTCAGGTGTCCGGGGGGCATCGGACGCGTGAACGGCTGTTGAACGGGTAACGTATCGGTACTACGTTGTGATGGGCCCGAGAACGGGTCCGAGGTCAAGGATGTTCGGTGCCCATGCGCGCATCTGGAACGCGAGGTGTTGCGATGTCTGCCCGGATTTCTCCCGTGATCCGACGGGGCGGCGTCGTCGCGGGACGCCTTCTGGTCTACGTCCTGATCTGGACGGGGCTGGCGCTGCTCATCGCCGCCGCTGGGATCCGGTACTTCTGGGGCGAGATCACCGTGGGCCAGATGCTCCTGAACCTGGTCTCCGTGGAGCTCGACGGCGGGGGCGGCCCCATCGTCTGGATGGGCATCCTGGGGGTCGGTGTCCTGCCCCTGCTTCTCACCGCCGGGATCGCCCTGGGGCAGTACGCCCGGCGCCGCAGGCGCCGCCGCCAGGGCGGGCCCGTGCGGCCCCACCGCCCGCGGTGGCTCGTGCGCGTGCTCCCCACCGTCCTGGTCGCAGGCGTGGTCGTCGGCGGCAGCACCGCCTTCGCCACCACGGTGGGCGTGGGGGACTACCTCAGGGCGGGGAACTCCGCGTACGACCTCGGCGACTACTACGTGGAGCCGACGGTCACCGGCGACGAGCACAAGCGCAACCTGGTGCTGATCTACCTCGAGTCCGGGGAGGCCACCCTGGCGAACGACGAGCTCTTCGAGAAGAACGCGTTCGCCCCGCTGCAGGAGGTCACCCGGGCCTCGGACGGATGGCAGAGCGTGGAGGACCTCCGGCAGTACGAGGGCGGAGGCTGGACGATGGCCGGTCTCACGGCGACGCAGTGCGGCGTGCCGCTCAAGGGCCTCGGCTCCGCCGCGGACAGCGGCGCCCTCAACGAGCTCGGCGGCGACGTCGGCACCTACCTGGGCGGGACCACCTGCCTGGGCGACGTCCTCCGCGAGCACGGCTACACCAGTGTCTTCCTGGGCGGGGCCAACGCCTCCTTCGCCGCCAAGGACGCCTTCCTGGGCACCCACGGCTACTCCGAGGTGAAGGACCTCTCCGACTGGCGCGCCGCCGGGGAGCCGGAGAAGAACTTCCGCGGTGACTGGGGTCTGAGCGACGGACGCCTCATGGCGCACGCCAAGGACGAAGTCGACGCGCTGCACGCCGAGGCGCAGCGGACCGGCCGGCCGTTCAACCTCTCCGTCCTCACGCTGGACACGCACGAGCCGGTGCACATCTTCGACTACTGCACCGTGGACACGGAGAACGTGGTCACCTCCGCGTTCTTCTGCTCCATGACCCAGGTGGCCGGTTTCGTGGCCCACCTGGAGCAGAAGGGCTACCTCGAGGACACCGCCGTGGTGATCATGGGCGACCACCTCAAGCACATGAGCGCCGGTGACGCCTTCCACGAGCAGCTGGACCACCACGACAACCGCACCATCTTCAACCGCGTCTGGGTGCCCGGCGAGGACCTGGACGGCCGGCTGCGCCCCCGCGTGGACCAGCTGAGCATGTACCCCACGATCCTGGAGGCCGCCGGCCTGGAGCTGAGCGACCGCGCGGCCGGGCTGGGCGTGTCCGCATTCACCACGGAGCTCCCGCAGGGCTCGGCGCAGGCCATGGAGCCGCAGCTGTACACCGAGCTGCTGGGATCACGGTCCTCGCAGTTCTACGCGGAGGCCTGGTCCGGCGGGGACGTCGCCCGGTAGCCCGGTCCGTGTCCGGTGCGCCGGGGGCGGTCGACGACATAGGTGATCTGCACCATGCCGTTGTCGAACCGGCGCTCCCGCACGAGCCGCAGGTCCAGGGACAGCCCGTCCGGGAAGACCGGAGTGCCGCCTCCGAGGGTGACCGGGCACAGCAGGAGCTCGACCACGTCGACCACACCCAGCAGCAGGGCGCTCCCGGCCAGGGTCGGGCCCTCGATCGTGAGGTCCCCGGGCGCCTCGGACCTCGCGCGCTCGACCGCCTCGGCGGTGAACTCGCGCTCCAGCCGGGTGCGCTCGGTCCAGGTCCGTTCGAGGGAGGAGGAGAAGACCACCTTGTCGGCCCGCTTCCACGTGTCGGCGAAGCGCGCCGACTCGGGGGACCACGTCGGGGCGGTGGGATCGGTCTCCCACACGGCCATCGTCTCGTACATGCGGCGCCCGTAGAGGTAGGTGCTCACCGAGGCCAGGTCGTCGGTCAGCGCCGCGACGACGGCTTCGTCGGGCACCGCCCAGGAGAAGTCGCCCTCGGTGTCGGAGTTGTAGCCGTCCAGCGAGGAGGCCACGGAGTAGATCACCGTCCCCATGGCTGCACTCAACTCGACCGTGGCGCTCCGGCGCAAGAGGACGGTGTGCGTCCGAGGTCCTAAGCGGGCGGTGATCCCGGGCCCGCGGTTCGCACGGGACGGCGCGCGAGGAGCCCGGGGATCGGTGCGGCCGGGGCTCAGCCCGTCTCCGTCGTCGGCCACGGTCCGGTGCCGGTGTGGCGCAGCGCGGGGCGCTGGGCCCGGGGGAGGCCCTCGACGACGAGCTCGTAGGCGTTCAGCACCAGTTCGGCCACGAGGTCACGGGTGATCCCGGGACCGGCCGCGAGGGAGATCCAGTGCTGCTTGTTCATGTGGTAGCCGGGCGTGATGGTGGGGAACTCCTGGCGCAGTGCCGCCGCGTGCGGGGGCTCGCACTTGAGCGTCACGATCGGTGCGCCGGGCGCGTCGGTGGCCATCAGGAAGATCTTGCCCACCACTTTGAAGACGTCGTGCTCGGGGCCGAAGGGATGCGTGCGGGACACCGCCGGCAACCCGGCGGCGACCTGCATGGCGAGCTGCTGGAGCTGCCTTCCGTCCACGGTCCGTCTCCTTCCGAGGCCACCGGCTCCCGGTGACCGCCTGCGCCACCGGATCCCGTGACCAGTATCCTCCGGCCCGGAGCGGTGTCCTCGGGGGCGCCGTCGAGCGCGGGGGAGGCGATCGGGCGGACCGGGGAGGGGAGCGCGAACGGGCCGGAGCGTCGTCAGACCAGCAGCTGGTGACGGGCGAGCTCGCGGTAGAGCTCCGAGGCGCCCAGCAGCTCCTCGTGGGTGCCGGTGGCGGTCAGCCGGCCGCGGTCGAGCACGATGATCTGCTCGGCCCCCACGACGGTCGACAGGCGGTGGGCCACGATGAGGACCGTGCGCCCGGCCGCGGCGGAGCGGATGGCGGCGTGGAGGGCCTGCTCGTTGCGGGAGTCCAGGCTGGCGGTGGGCTCGTCGAGCAGCAGCAGCGGCGTGTCCGCCAGCAGGGACCGGGCGATGGCCAGGCGCTGGCGCTCACCGCCGGACAGCCCGGCGCCGTCGTCGCCGACGGGTGCGTCCAGGCCCTCGGGGTGCTCCTGGAGGCGCGCCAGGAGATTGACCGCGTCCAGCACCTCCCGGCAGGAGGCCTCGTCGGCCTCGGGCGCGGCGAGCAGCAGGTTCTCCCGCACGGTCCCGGCCAGCACGGGGGCGTCCTGCTCGACGTAGCCGATCCGGGCCCGCAGATCGGCCCGGGACATGGCGCGCAGATCGGTCCCGTCGAGACGGATGGAGCCGTGGTCGGGATCGTGGAAGCGCTCGATGAGGGCGAGCAGCGTGGACTTCCCGCCCCCCGACGGTCCGACGATCGCGGTGGTCGACCCGGCCGGGACCGTGAAGCTGAGCTGGTCGAGCACCGGCCGGCCCGGCCGGTAGGCGAACGTGACCCGGTCGAAGGACACCTCGACCGGGCGCCCTCGCTGTCCCGTGCGTGGCGCGGCAGCGCCGGCCTCGGGGGTGCCGCCCGACCCTTCGCCGGCCCTGTCATGCGCGTCCTCGCGCGGCAGCTCCAGGATCTCCTGGATGCGGCCCAGGGCACCCAGGGCGGCGCGGACGGTGGTGACGGCGGAGAAGAACTGCCCCAGCGGCATGACCATCATGAAGAGGAAGAGGATGAAGGTCACCAGATCGGCGACGGCGAGCGCGCCGGAGGCCACCCGGTAGCCGCCCACGCCCAGGACGGCGAGGAAGGAGCCCTGGACGGCGAGCCCGCTGATCGGCCAGAGCACCGCGCCGACCCCGGCGACGCGCACCCCGTAGTCGTAGGCCGCGACCGCCTCGGTCTCGAGCCGGGCCACCTCCCGGTCGGTGGCCCCGCTGGCGCGGATGGTGCGCACCGCCGACAGGGCGCGTTCCACGCCGGCGGCCAGGCGGCCCACGGCTTCCTGGGCCGCGCGGGTGAGGACCTGGATCCGTGCCGAGGCGATCACCACGGCCAGCACGGCGACCAGGACGACGCTGAGGGTGATGCCGAGCAGCAGCGGGTCCAGCAGGGCCATCCCGATCAGCGCACCGGCGAACACCAGCGACCCGCCCAGGGCGTCCACGAGGCCACCGGTCAGCGCGGCCCGCACCATGGTGGTGTCCGAGCCCACCCGGGAGACCAGGTCGCCGGTCCGGCGGGCGTCGTGCTCGCGCACCGGCAGGCGCAGGAGCTGGCCCACCAGGCGCCGCCGGGCGGTGAGCACCACGCCCTCGGCGGTGCGTTCGAGCAGGTACTGCTGCGCCGCGCCCACCAGGCCGGCGCCGAGCACCAGCAGGACGAGCACCAGCACCACCGGCGCCGCCGACCGGTCGGTGCTGATGGATCTGATGACCTGGTTGACGGCCACCGGCTGCGCGAGGCTCAGCCCCGCCCCCAGGACCGACAGCACGAGCACCACGCCCAGGACGCCACGGTGCTCCGTGAGGTAGCCGAGCAGGTCCCGCAGGCGGCCGTGCGGGACCGGTGCGTCGGCGGCGGTCGGGTCAGTCACGCTCGAACCTCGAGCCGCCGTACTTGCGGTGCACCGCCTGGCGGCTCACCCCCAGAGCGGCGGCGATCTGCGCCCACGACGCGCCCCGTGCGCGGGCCCGGCGCACCGCCACCGCCTCCTGCTGCGAGAGCTGGCGGTGCAGCGCCGCCGTGGCCCGCAGCGCCCGCAGCGGGTCGTCGTCCTCGGCCTGGGCCACCAGCGCGCTCATCGGCACCTCGTCCATCGTCGTCGCACCTCCTGGGTGTCAACCTACGATGACAGCACACCCGTGTCAACGTCCGTTGACACGGGACTCCCGGCGCCGGGCACGGTGCGCGCACCCCGGCCGAGGTCTTCTCCGGAGGTCCACGGTGGCCCGGGAAGGCGGCCGGGCTGCCGCTCCGTCTCGGGGCGCCGGGCTCAGGACCGGTCCCGGCGGGCGGCGCGGCGGCGGGCCAGGGCCCGCAGCACGGCGATCGCGGCCCGTGCCGGACGGGTGTCGAGGCGGGTCTGTGCGTGGTCGATCGCGGCGTTCCAGATCCCGTCGTTGTACGTGGGGTAGGGATGGGTGACCGCGGCCAGGTCCGTGGTGGACAGACCGCGGTGCACGGCCAGGGTGAGCTCGCCGATGGACTCCCCGGCCCGGGGTCCCACGACGGTGCCGCCGAGGACCCGGCCTCTGCGGTCCAGGACCAGGCGGGTGAATCCGGTGGTGCTGCCCTCGGTGATGGCCCGGTCCTGGGTGGCGTGCTCGACGGTGTGGGCCGTGCTGCCCGGGCGGGTGGCCGTGGTGACTCCCACGGCGGCCAGCTCCGGATCGGTGAACGTGACCCGGGGGACGATCTCGCCGGCGCGGCGGGTCAGCCCCAGCACCGCGTTCGAGGCGGCCACGGAGGCCTGGACACCGGCGAGGTGGGTGTACTTCGCCCCGTGGGTGACGTCCCCGGCGGCCCAGATGCCGGGGACGCTGGTGCGCAGCGCCCCGTCGACGACGACGCCCCCGGACGGGTCGCAGGCGACCCCGGCCTCGACCAGGCCCAGGTCCCCGGTGCGCGGGGTGCGTCCGGTGGCGACGAGCACGACGTCGGCGGGGACCGGTGGGCGCCCGCTCAGGTGGACGGTGCTGGTGCCGGCGTGGGTCTCCACGCCGGTGACGGTCGCGTGCTCGACGACGGCGGCCCCGTCCTGGGTCATCGCCGCCTGCACGAGCGCGGCGGCCTGCCGGTCCTCCCGGGGCAGCAGCCGGGAGCGGGCCAGGACGGTGACCGTGGAGCCCAGACGGGCGTAGGCCTGGCCGAGCTCGCAGCCGACCGGCCCGCCGCCGATGACGACCAGCCGGCCAGGGAGCTCCTCGAGATCCCACACGGTCTCGGAGCTCACGGTGCGCGCGCTCTCCAGGCCCGGGATCGACGGTCTGGCCGGGGTCGCTCCGGTGGCGATCAGCGCCGCCCGGAACCGGTAGGTGCGCCCGCCGAGCACGGCGGTCCGGGGACCGGTGAACCGGGCGGGGCCGTGCACCACCTCGACCCCGGCCGCGCGCAGGGTCTCCGGGGCGTCGTGCGGTTCGATCGTGCGGACGGCGGACCGGACGCGGGCGCGCACCGCGGCGTAGTCGGCGGCGCCCTCCGCGTCCCGCTGGGCGCGGGCGGCGGCCAGCAGGGTCTTGGACGGCACGCAACCGGTCCACAGGCAGTCCCCGCCGGTACGAGCCGACTCGGCCAGCACCACCGTGGCGCCCAGGCGGGCCGCGGTGAGGGACCCGACGATCCCGGCGGTCCCACCACCGATCACGAGCAGATCGATCGGGCCGGTGGTCGGGAGCATGTGCGTCCTCCAGGTGTCTCGGGCGGGGGCGGGCCGGTACAGTGATGGCCCCGGAACGGGCCGCAGCGGTCCCGGTCGTCGCCCGGAGGAAGGGGTGCAGGTCGTGTCCAGGCGCTACGAGCTGATCGCTCCCGTCTACGACGTGGTCTCCGGAGAGTATCCGGTCTACCGCACCGGCAGAACCCTCGGGATCGACCTGCTGGGTCCTCGGCCCGGGGACCAGGTGCTGGACGTGGGCTGCGGCACCGGGCTGAACTTCCCGGCCCTGCAGCAGCGGATCGGGCCGGGCGGGGTGATCGTGGGGGTCGACCGCAGCCCGGCCATGCTCGCCGCGGCCGCCCGCCGGGCGCGCCGGCACGGATGGACGAACGTGGTGCTCGTGGCCGCCGACGCGGTGGAGACCGGCGCCGACCGGCTCGCGGAGCGCATCTCGGCCGCGGGCGGGCGCGCCGAAACCGATGCCGCGCTCGCGTCCTATGCCCTGTCGCTGATGCCGGAGTGGGACCGTGCCTGGGCCGCGACCCTCGCCCTGGTCCGGCCCGGTGGACGGGTGGCGGTGGTGGACATGCGGGAGCCGACCGCCGCGGCGTGGCGACCTCTGGCCCGGTGGGCGTGCCGGTTGGGCGGGGCCGACATCACCGCGCACCCCTGGTCGGCCGTGGAGAGGGACGGCCTGCAGGTGGTCGCCGCCCAGGCATGGGCCGGGCATCTGCAGGCGCGGGCCGCGACGGTGCCCGCCCGCGGCGGGTCCTGAGCGGTGCGGTCGAGCACCGGCACGGCCGGGTTACGGGCGTGGTCGACAGGACATCGGTCCGCGCTCACACCGCACGCCACCCGTCCAGCGTCCGGCGGCGGCTGAGCACCAGGTCACGTGCCTCCCCGTGAACGCTGTTCGGTCCGACCTGTCGTCCGGGGCGCGACGATCAGCCCGATGTGGGAGCACCCCTGCGGGAAACTGCCGAGCAGGGGGCCGCCGCGCAGGCCGATCTCCTCGGCTCTTCCGGATCCCGGCGCCGGACTCGTTCCGGATGGCCGCGGCCCGGTCGGCGGTGGCGGCGAATCACCCGACCGCCCCCGGGGAGGAGTCACCGGTCTGTTCGCTGCCAGCAGCCCGGCCCGTTGCTCGGGTACCGCACCCGGCCCGGCCACCCCGGCAGGGCCTCTTCCGCCGGAGGTGCTCCGGATCCGGGCGCCGGCGACCGCTCCACCCCGATGGCGGCCGGAGGCTCGGACGGGCAGCGTGCACGCCGGCACGGCCGATCCGGGCGCCCCTGACTGTTCCCACGCCGGAGCTGTCTCGATAGGGTGAGCGCGGGTCGATGCTGAGGAATCGTCCCGCGTGGCGATCGGGCGCCGGCACCGGAACCCGATCCTGTTCATCCGACTCTGGGAGGAAGCATGACTGATTCACAGCAGGATCCGAACCAGCAGGAAGGCCCGGCCGACGGCGGCGCGGCCGGCGCCCCGGGCGTCCACGACGGCGGTGCCGACGGAGGCGCCGAAGGTCCCGCCGACGGCGGCGCGGCGGGCACCCCGGGCGTCCACGACGGCGGTGCCGACGGGGGAGCTGACGGGGGCGCGGAAGGCCCGGCCGACGGCGGTGCGGCGGGCACCCCGGGCGTCCACGACGGCGGTGCCGACGGCGGTGCTGACGGAGGAGCCGAAGCACGAGGCGTGTGAGCATGAGCGGCATCCGCGACCACTCGCAGGACCCCGGCGCCCCGGACGGCGCCGGGGTCCTGGAGACACGGCTGATCGACATCGGGCGGGAGATGTTCGCCCGCGAGGTCTGGGGGCGCACAGCCCTGCTCACCCGCAGCGCCGGAGACTTCTCCGATCTGTTCTCCGCCGCAGCCGTCGACGAACTCATCGCGCGCCGCGGGCTGCGCACGCCCTTCCTGCGCGTCGCCAAGGACGGTTCCACGTTCCCCGACTCCTCGTTCACCTCGCCCGCCGGTGTCGGCGCCACCGTGCCCGACCAGCTCGACGACACCGCGCTCTGGCGCAGCTTCGCCGACGGGGCCACGCTCGTCCTGCAGGCCCTGCACCGCACGTGGGAGCCGGTCGCCGAGTTCAGCACCAGGCTGGGCACCGAGCTCGGGCACCCGGTGCAGGCCAACGCCTACGTCACCCCGCCGCAGAACCGCGGGTTCGACGCTCACTACGACGTCCACGACGTCTTCGTGCTGCAGATCGCCGGCACCAAGCGCTGGATCATCCACGAGCCCGTCCACCCCGACCCCCTGCGGGACCAGCCCTGGACCGCCCACCGGGCCGCAGTCGCCGAGGCCGCGCAGGGCACGGCCCGGATCGACACCGTGCTCGAGCCCGGCGACGCCCTCTATCTGCCGCGGGGCTGGCTGCACGCGGCCCAGGCGCAGCACGAGGTCTCCGTCCACCTTACGCTCGGGATCCACAGCTGGACCCGCCACGCCCTGGCCGAGCAACTGGCCCAGGCGGCCCTGGCCCTGCTGGCCGACGAGCCCGAGATGCGCGCCACGCTGCCGCTGGGTGTCGACGGCCCCGGTGAGGAGCTCGAGGCCGTCCGTGAGCGGCTGGCCGCGGCCGTCGCCGCGGCGGACTCCACGGCCCTGTTCCACCGCGCCCGGAGGAGCCAGGGGCGTCCGGCCCCGCTGGG
Source organism: Kocuria sp. SM24M-10 (assembly GCF_001027955.1). NCBI lineage: Bacteria > Bacillati > Actinomycetota > Actinomycetes > Micrococcales > Micrococcaceae > Kocuria > Kocuria sp. SM24M-10. The sequence continues at coordinate 18,735 of NZ_LDNX01000135.1, forward strand.
CCCGCTGGCCCAGCTGGCGGCCGTCGAGGACCTGCGCCCCGACTCCCCGGTGCGGCTCCGGGAGGCCCTGGCGGCCCGGATGGAGGGGTCCCGCCTGACCACGCGGGTGGGGTGGCTCGACTTCCCGGAGGCCGATCTGCCCGCCGTCGCTCGTCTGCTCGACGGGGAGGTGCACACCGCGGACGACCTCGGCGCCGAGCTCGTCGCGCGGCTGCTGCGCGCGGGCGTCCTCGTCCCCGCCGACCGGTGACGTCGCCGCAGTGACCGCCACGGAACGGTTCTCCTGCGCCGAGGCGGCCCGGGACCGAGGGGACCCGATGGCGGGCACGGCGCCGCGCGGCTTCGTGTGGGTCCTCGTCGAGCACCGGGGCGGGTGGCCGGCCGACGGCTTCGACGGACTCGACCTGGAGCCGGGGACCAAGGCGCTCGTGTTCGCCGCCGCGCAGGCGGTGCGGGCCCGGGTGCTGCTGGTCAGGCGGCACGGCCGCCGCAGCGTCGAGGGGCCCCGTCGCTGGGCCGTGCTGCACCACGGGCCCGACGGCGCGGGTCGTCAGCAGTGGGGCACGTGGGACCGGGACGAGGACCTGGCGGAGATCGCCACGGCCCTGGGCACCCCCGGGGAGCTGGGACACCCGCCGGTCGTGCTGGTCTGCGCCCACGGTCAGCACGACCCGTGCTGTGCCGTGCACGGGCGGCCCGTGGCGCGGATCCTGAGCGAGCACTGGCCGGAGCTGGTGTGGGAGTGCGCGCACGTCGGCGGGGACAGGTTCGCCGGCAACGTCGTGATCGCGCCCGACGGCGTCTACTACGGCGGCCTCGACGCCGAGTCCTCCGTCCACGTGGTCGGTGAGCACCTGGCCGGGCGGGTGCACCCGGAGCACCTGCGCGGCTACACGGATCTCACGCCGCCCCAGCAGGCCGCTGTCGCGGCCGCCCTCGGACGCTTCGGTCCGGCGGGCCGCACGGACTACACGGTGGCCGAGACGTCCCGTCACGGAGACCACTGGCGGATCAGCCTCGTCGGCCGCCCGCCGCACCCGGGCCGGGTCGACGTCGAGCTGCAGGCCCACCGTGCTCCGCCGTGCCGGCTGACGTGTCGCGGGCCGGCGACCAGCTCGGCCGTCGTCTACGAGCTCACCGCGATCCGCGGCGCCTGAGAGAGGGGCGCACCGGGAACGTCATGCGCAGCGGATCACTGGTCGACCTCGCTGACCTGGCGGTCGTTCAGGGGCTGCACCGGACGGTTGTTCCCGGCGTGCGCGGAGCGCAGCGCAGCGATCTGGGCGGCGCCCAGCTCGATGGGGCTCTGCAGCAGGAGCCAGCGCACGTCCTCGCTGCACGGGGGCGTGGTGAGGCTGCCGCCGTACACGTAGTGGTCCAGGGACTCGGGGAGCAAGGAGGTGAGCGTCAGCCCTGTCACGGCCGGTGAGTCCTCGCCCGCCGTGGCGGGGATCGCGTCGGAGACGGACGACCACGCGGCGTTGTGCCGTCCCTCGGCGGCCAGCACGCCGACGACGGCGAGGTCGCCGTTGTCGGACCGGTGCACGAAGTGGAACTCCGCGGCGTAGGCGGCGCCGTCGACCGTGTGCTCCGAGGGTGCGTGGTAGTGCATGTGCTGAAAGGCGTACTCGGTCCCGCCGACCGTGATGCTCTGCGGCGAGAGCGCGTGGAGCTCGACCGTGTGCCCGGTGTCGCGGGCCTGGAAGTCGGCGGGCGTGTAGCCCAGTTCGATCGGCGCGGAGGACAGGGCCGGGTCGCTCGGGACGTCGATGGGTGACTGAGCCGTTCCGCTGCTGCAGGCCGTGAACTCGTCGGCGAGCTCCCCCCAGTGCTGCGGTCCGGTGGCCCCCTCGTAGGACCACTGCGCGGGGGTCTGCTCCGGCGCGCTCGGCGCGGCGGTGACCGTGGCGGTGGCGGTGGGCGTGGCCGGAGCGTCGGGAGCGGCAGCGTCGGCGCAGCCGGTGAGGGTCGCCAGCAGCACGACGCTCGAGCCGACGACGGACATCTTGGTGGGCCATGAGGTGCTGCGCATCCCAGCCTTTCGGGTCGGTGGCGGGCGGAGCGTCCGCTCGGCCCGGAGAGCGGTGCGGCGCGGCCCGTGGTGTCTGGCGGCCGGTGGCCGGTCCCGCACGCCGTGGGGACGCGGCGGTCCGGCACCACCGCATGCAAATGCATGTTGCGTCGCGTCCACACTACCCTGCGCGCGGGAGGAGTCCGGCGCGGGCCGGTCCGCAACGACCCCTGCGGTGACGGGCGGAGACCAGGTGCGCCCCGCCCGGGCTCCTGTCCGTTCGGCGCCGGCGGCGGCACCACGGCGGGTCAGCGGCGGATGGCCCCCCACAGCGCCCGGACCTTCTCGTCGACCTCGACCACCAGTGCCTCCAGGCCCTCCGGATTGCCGGAGACGGTGCGGTCCGCTCCCCAGTCCTGGTGCTCCGTGCCCGGGTAGACGGGCACCGCGTCGGCCGTGCCGAAGGTGATGACGTGGTCGGCCGCACGCACCACGTCGTCGGTCAGCGGTTTCGGATAGGCCTGGCCGAGCTCGAGCCCGCGCGCGGCCAGGATCCGCAGGGCCTGCGGGTCCACGGCCGCACCCGGCGCGATGCCGGCCGAGCGCACCACCGCGGCGTCCCCGGCGTAGTGGGCCAGCAGGGCCGCGGCGATCTGCGCCCGGCCGGTGTCATGACGGCCGACGAAGAGCACCTGCGGGGACCCCTGGCGGCCCTGGGAATGGGCGAGGGCGGCCAGCCGGTCCGCGGCGAAGTGCCCGGCCAGCGCCGCCAGGTGCGTGCGCACCCGGGCGGTGCGGGACAGGGCGGTGTAGGACTCGAAGACCACCCGCTCCACCACCCTCGGGGAGAGCACCCCGGCGTACCGGGCCGCCAGCCGCTCCGCCGTGCGTTCCAGCACGCGGACGTCCAAGGGCTGCACCTCGTCGGCCCGGTCGTTCACCGGTGCTCCGGACGCTCGGTGCGGCAGGGGTGCAGGACGACCTCGTCGCGGCTGAGCATCCTCCGGATCCCGGTGCCGGCGTCCCGGATCCAGACCACTCCCAGGTGCGGAGCCGCCTCGTCCACGATCCCGAGGTGGTGCACCACCGCGTCCCGGTGCACCTCGACCCGCTCACCGGGACGCAGCTGTCCCCGGTCCGCTGCGGGTCAGTCGTCCTGCGGCATGCTGGTGTTCCGGCCCATGCCAGTTCCCCCCCGGCTGTGAAGCTAGTGCTGACGGTCACATCCTGCGCCGCCCGCACGGCGCGCAGATGACCATCGGGTGAACACCAGGGGTCGTTCCGGCCGTCCGCGCGTCCTGAGCGGGTGGCTGGATCCGGTCCCGCCCCGGCGGTCGCCTACCGGGTGTCGTCCGCCCCGCAGGCCACGCTGACGTCGTGGCTGACGGGCGCACCGTGCTCGACCGTCCGCGAGACCGTGCAGTACTTGTCGTGGGAGAGGGCCACCAGGCGCCCGACCATGCCGGCGGCCTTGCGCCCGGCGGCGTCGTCCGGGAACGCGAGGTGGAAGGACAGGTGCAGGTCCTCCAGGCGGTTCCCGCCCAGCTCATCCACGATCTGCCGCCCCGAGGCCTCGACCCGGAACTCCGAGGGCTCCGCGCTGCGGGCGGTGGCCGTGTCCACCGCCACGGCCGAGCACCCGGCGAGGGCGGCCAGGAGCAGTTCCACGGGGGACAGCAGATCCTCGCCCTGGCCGAAGGCGACCTGCGCGCCCTCGGCGTTGCGGGCTGTGTAGCGGCCGGTGGAGGTCCGGAGCAGCTCGACGGTGCGGGGAGTGGGGTCCTGGGATGCGCTCATGGACCCATGATGCCGATCCCGGACGGAATCCTCTGGGCCGGTCGCCTGCTGCCGGGGCGCGCCGCCGCGGGCAGTGCGAAGCTGTGCCGGACGGAAGCAGGTGAGACCCGCGCCTGACCAGGAGGGAACGCGACATCTTGTGTGCGGACCGCGACGGAGTCCCGGAGCTCAGCAGGCGATACCGGTGGAGTGCTGGACGAGGTCGACGCGGAAGGACTGCTCGACCGGGTCGTGGACGACTCCGGGCAGGGGCGCGAGGTAGCACCCGCGCAGATTGCCGATCATCTGGGCGGTGCTGCGGTCGTCGAGCAGCGGCCCGCTCATGGGCAGGGCCCTGCCGCTGCCGTCGGTGATGTCGGCCAGGTAGAGGCCGTCCTCGACGTCGTCGCAGAGCAGCACCAGCTCCCGGGCCTGCGGGTACCGGGTCCGGACCCGGATCGTCAGCTCCTGCAGGGCGGCGCAGGTGAGCTCGAAGCGGGCCAGCTGGAAGTTGCGTCGGGCGGTCTCGAACCGCGGGGTCGAGGTGGTCGGGCCCTGCAGGTCCGGGGGAGAGGTGGGGGCGTTCCTCATGATTCCGAGGCTATCGCCGGGCTCCGACAAGGCCTCGCGGCCTGCCGCGACGACGACGGCGCGGCGGCAGCGACCGCCGGCGGGCGCGGGCCCAGGTGGTCACGGGAGCGTGCGTCCTCACGGCGTCACCCCGGGCGGGTGATCATCGGTGGAACCGAAGGGGTTCATGATGGGGTGGGATGCGCCCCCGAGGACACCCCCGGTGGTCAGGAGGTGGCCGTGCCGGCAGCAACACTGGCGAGCCTGCCGATCGCGGTGGGCCTGCTCGCCGCGTCCATGCCCGTCGCCGTGCTCGTGCTGATGCTCGTCACCGGCGGGCGGCGGGGCGCGGTCACCGGGTTCCTGCTCGGATGGGTCGCCGGGATCGGGGCGGTCGCCGCCCTCACCCTCGCGGTCATCGACACGAGCCTGCCCCGTGACGACCCCGCGCCGTGGGCCGGGGTCCTGCGCGTCGTGCTCGGCGCAGCCCTGCTCCTGCTGGGCCTCAAGCAGTGGCGCAGTCGCACCCGGGCGGACGCGGAGCCGGGGCGGTGGATGACGGCCGTCGACACCATGACCCCCGCACGCGCCCTGCTCGTGGCCTTCCTGCTGGTCGCGGTGAACCCGAAGAACGCCGTGCTGGTCGTCTCGGGGGCGGCCGCGATCGGGACCGCCACGTCCGTGGTGGTCCACCAGGTGGCCGCACTGGCGCTGTTCACGCTGGTGGCCAGTCTGGGGGTGGCCGCACCGCTGCTGCTCCGCGTGGCGCTGGGAGACCGTGCCGACCCGGTGCTGGCGGCCGCGAAGGCGTGGATGACCGCCAACAGCGCCCTGGTGATGACCGTCGTGCTGGTGGTCATCGGGGCCGTCCTGCTCGGCAACGGCCTCAGCGGGCTGCGCTCCGGCTGACCGGCTCGCCCGGGGGAGCGTCCGTGCCGCCGCACGGACCGAGGGGCTGCGGGCGGCGTGCGCTCGCCGGCCCGTGCCCCGCTGCGCCGGAGCAGCCGTGGGCCGGTCGTCAAGGGGTGACGATGGCGAACCCCGGATCAGGGGTGTCGAGAGCCGCCAGCAGCCGCTCGACCGCGCCGGCGTCGCCGTCGACCACGACACCCGCAGCGGTGAGCGCGGCCGGGTCCGCGGCGGCGAGGCGCGGCAGGACCGCGGCGGGCAGGCGCAGGACGGCATCGGCGCGGGCGCCCGGCGGGGAGACCGTGTGGGTGAGCACACCGTTGCGCAGCTCCAGCCGGTAGCGGGCGCCGGTGTCGGTGAGCTCGAGCGCCAGGACGAGGTGCTCGTGCCAGCAGCGGGGGCCGTCGACCCGCACGGCGAGCGCGTCGAAGAGCTGCTCGGGGGTGAGCTGGGCCAGCACGTCGGCGCCGGCGGCGCTCGCCGGGGTGCCGCCGGTGCCGTGGCGCAACTCGTGCGCGCCGGAGAGATAGGCGCAGCGCCAGGTGCCGTTCTCCGCGCCGTAGCCGAGCTGCTCGTACGTGTCGGCGAGCAGCTCCCGGGCGGCCTCGTGGTCGGGGCGGGCGAAGACCACGTGGTTCAGCACCTCCGCCGCCCACCGGAGGTCACCGGCGGCGAAGGAGGTCCGGGCCTTCTCGACGACGGCGTCCGCCCCGCCCATGAACTTCACGTAGCGGCCGGCGGCCTCGACCGGTGGGTGCGGCCACAGATGCGCTGGATTGCCGTCGTACCAGCCCATGTAGCGCTGATAGACGGCCTTCACGTTGTGGCTGACGGACCCGTAGTAGCCGCGGGCGTGCCAGGCGTTCGCCAGGGCCGGGGGCAGGACCATGACCTCGGCGATCTCCGGGCCGGTCAGGCCCTGGTTGAGCATCCGCAGGGTCTGGTCGTGCAGATAGGCGTAGAGGTCGCGCTGCAGGGCGAGGAAGGAGACCGCCCGCTCCCGGCCCCAGGTCGGCCAGTGGTGGGAGGCGAATACGACCTCGAGGTCGTCGCCGAACAGTCCGATCGCCTCGGTAAGGTAGCCGGCCCAGCCGTGCGCGTCGCGGACCTGTGCGCCGCGGATGGTGAGGATGTTGTGCAGCACGTGCGTGGCGTTCTCCGCGGTGCACAGCGCGTGCAGGTCCGGCAGGTAGAGGTGCATCTCCGCCGGTGCCTCGCTGTCCGGGGCCATCTGGAACGCCATGCGCACGCCGTCGAGGACCTCTTCCTGGCCGGTCGTCGTGATCTCCCGGGTCGGCGGGAGGAGCCCGACGCCGCCCGTCGACGTGGTCTGCCCGAGGCCCGCGCCGACCTGTCCCCGGGGCCCGCGCGGCAGTGCGGCACCGTACATGTACGCGGCCCGGCGGGCCATGGCGGCACCGGCGTAGACGTTCTCGCTCACGGCGTGCCGGGTGAACCCCTGCGGCCCCAGCACCGGCACGGCGCCGGAGTCGACGTCGTCCGGGGGCACCACGCCGCGGACGCCGCCGAAGTGGTCGACGTGGCTGTGCGTGTAGACCACCCCCGTGACCGGCCGGTCCCCGCGGTGGGCCCGGTACAGGCCCAGGGCGGCCGCAGCCGTCTCCGCGGAGATCAGCGGGTCGAGCACGACCACCCCGCGCGTGCCCTCGATGAAGCTGACGTTGGACAGGTCCAGCCCGCGGACCTGGTAGAGCCCGGGGACCACCTCGAACAGCCCCTGCATCGCGTTCAGCCGCGACTGCCGCCACAGGCTCGGGTTAACCGTGGGCGGGGCGTCGCCGCCCAGGAACGCGTACGAGTCGTTGTCCCACACCACCCGGCCCTCGGCGTCGCGGACCACCCCCGGCGCCACCGCCCCCAGGAAGCCCCGGGCGGCGTCGGCGACGTCCTGGTCGTCGTGCCACGGCAGCGACGCCATCAGCTCCTGGTGCGCCGCGACGATCGATGCGCCGGCCGGCTTCTGCGTCGGGTCCACAGCTGGTCCTTCCCCCGTTGTGCCGGTGTCCGCCGTCGACCGGGGCGGCTCCGGCGGCTCTCCGGGTCCAGGATCGCCCGCCGGGCCCGTTGTCCGCCTCACCCGGAACGGATGAACCGGTGGTGCGGCCTCCGCCGGCCCCGGGGTCGGCGCCGGTTCCGCGGCGCCGTCACGCCGTGGCGGGGCCGCCCGGCTACGGCCCGCCCGCATGCCGGTCGAGCGCCCGGCGCCGTCCCAGTTCGTGGGCGGACACCGCCACCAGGGTCAGCACCAGCAGCGGCAGCACGAACGACACCAGCACGGCGGTGAAGCCCACCAGGGCATCGTGCTCGGCGGCCTCCAGCACCACGTACCCGGTGTAGAGCAGGTACAGGAGCAGGAACAGGCCGCCCTCCCACCGGGCCACGGCGAATCCGGTGAACGCGATGGGCAGCAGCGCCACCGCGGCCGCGAGCATCACCGGGATGTCCAGGGCCACCGCCGCCGCCGGCACGGGCAGTCCGCCGGCGAACAGCATCGCCGGCACCCCGAGCACCAGCCCGAGGTTCAGCAGGCAGCTGCCCACCACGTTGCCCACGGCGAGGTCCCGCTGCCCGCGGCGCACCGCGATGACCGAGGTGGCCAGCTCGGGCAGGGACGTCCCCACCGCGACGACCGTGAGCCCGATCACGAGACCGCTGACCCCCAGGGCCCCGGCGATGCTGACCGCTCCGTCGACGAGGACCGTGGCTCCGACCACCAGCAGCCCGACCCCCACCGCGACGAGGGCCAGCGAGAGCACGACGGAGGCCCCCGGCGTCGGCCCGGGCCCGGATCCGGCGGGCGACCGACCCGTCGGCGGGCCGTGCGGGGTGGCCGGAGACCTGGCATCGCGGCGACCGATCAGCACGGTCAGCACACCGTGGACGACCACCGCCGCGAACAGGAGTGCGCCGTCCACGCGGTCGACCCGGCCGTCCAGGGCGACGAGCAGCAGCGTCGTGGACACCAGCACCAGCAGGGGCAGATCGAAGCGCAGCAGCTGGTGGCTGACCGCCGCCGGTGCCAGCAGCGCGGTCAGCCCGAGCACGAGGAGCACGTTGGCGATGTTGCTGCCCACCACGTTGCCCAGCGCCAGTCCCGGTTCCCCGCCCAGGACGGAGCTGACGGTGACCGTCAGCTCCGGGGCCGAGGTGGCGAACGAGACCACGGTCAGCCCGATGACCAGGCCCGAGAGCCCCACGCGCGCGGCCAGCGCGGAGGCTCCGCGCACCAGCAGCTCCCCGCCCGAGACCAGCAGCGCCATCCCCACCACGATGCGACCCACGTCCAGGACCGTCATGGGCGCCAGTCTAGATCCGGGGCAGATGGAGGCCCCGGTCGTCACCGGACAATGACTGCGGTCTCCGGGACGAGCCGAACCGGCGGCAGAGGCCTGACCCGGCGAGGTCGACGACCGGCCGGCCGGTCACGGCACGAGCTTCCCGAGCCCGGGCGAGGACGTCCTCCCGGGCGCCCCTGACCGCCCCGCGGCGCAGCGCTCAGCCGCGGACCCCCGGGGTGGACCAGGCGATCGTCCCCGCGACCGTGCCGGTGTGCTCGACGAGCTCAAGCTCGCGCACCGGCAACAGAGCGCCGGGGGCGTGACCGTCGGACTCGCAGCGCACCAGCACCACCATGCCCAGGGACGCCGGTTCGTAGACGGCGCACAGCACGATCTCACCGGCCCGCAAGTTCAGTCCCGGCCGGTCGGTGCGCACCCGGTAGCGCGAGAGGGGCGTGACCGGGGCGGTGGGCCGGACCTGCGGGTCCGTGCCGACGCCGATGCCGGGCAGCGCGGGCCGGGCCGTGCGGCGGTGCTCGGGGCGGGCGGCCCGGCGGGAGCCGGTGGGAACAGGGGTCGGTGCGGGGGCGCTCATGGTCCTCCGGGGGTGCTGTGCGTCACGATCTGCGGCGCATCCCGATCGTGGCATTCCCCCCTGGCCGGTGCCTCGGGCGCGGCTGGGTGTTCACCGGCACCCCGGCCGCCCTACCCTGGACCCACGCCGGAGAGGAGAGCGGCCATGCGGATTCTCGTAGGACACGCCAGCGCGCACGGATTGACGGCGGAGATCGCCCGGCGGATCGCCGAGGTGCTGCGCGGCCAGGGGGCATCGGTCGACGTCGAACGGATGGGGCGGATCACGGACCCCGGTGGCTACGACGCCGTGGTGCTCGGCAGCGCCGTCCACCACCAGGCCTGGCTGCCCGAAGCCACCGGATTCGTCCGCCGCCACCGGGGCGACCTGCTCGCCCGGCCCGTCTGGCTGTTCAGCGTGGGGATGTCGGCCGGGCTGCCGCGGTTGCTCCGCAGGCCCGCGCACCGGGCCCAGGACCGGCGCCTGGCGGCGGCCCTGCGCGACGTCGTGCGTCCGCGCGGGCACCTGCTCCTTTCGGGAGTGACCGGGCCCGACCTGCTGCCGGGCGCGGCCGGGCTGCTCTTCCGGGGGATCGGCGGCCACTTCGGCGACCACCGGGACTGGGCAGAGATCGAGGCCTGGGCCCGGCGGATCGCCCGGGAACTGAGCGATGACCCCGCGATCACCTCCGCGGGATCCTGAGCCCGCCGCTGCCATCGCGCCCACGACGCACGCGTGCTCCGGCGCTCGCCGGGCCGAAGGGCTCCGTGGCGGCCCGGCCGCAGGGCGGGGCCGCCACGGGCGACGCGCGCCGCTGGACGGGCGCTGCGCTGCGGCAGGCCCACGCCCCCCGACGTGACCTGCCTCGTCGGGCCGCTCCGCGTGGACTCCGTCCACGCTGCGCGAGCGGCTCGCCGACACGGCCGAGCCTACGCGGGCGTCCGACGCCGCGGCAGCCCCCACTTGTGGGCACAGGCGCCCGCACCCGGTGACCCGGTGTGCGCGGCGCAGGGTCGCCGTGTGACCCGGTGAACACCAGGTGAAAGGTTCCACAGCCTGCTTCCTGTTCGCGGCGCGGGCTCCTATCCTGAGAGGGACAGCGTCGTCGAGCACCCCGCCCGGCGCCGGGACCTGTTGTGTGTCCCGGTGCGTTCGACGATCTGGAGGTCCACCTGATGAGTGTTGCCGATCCGGAGTTCGTGCCCTCCGGCACCGAGTCCGTGCGGATCTCCCCGGGCATCGGCGTCGGGGTGTCGGTCGAGCCCACGCCGGCGGTCGACGTGTCCGGTCTGTCCCGGTGCCGGGTGCTCGCCGACCGGCCGGGTCTGGGCCTGCGCGCGGGGGAGATCGTGCTCTGCGCCCCCTACGCGCCGGCCGAGCTGGGCATGGTGGTGCTGGTGCGCTGCGAGGCCGACGGGCACAGCCCCGGCGCCCTGATCTCGGCCGGTGAGGTGGAGGTCCTCGAGCCCGCCCTCGAGCTCGTGGCCCCCCGCACATGGCACCGCCCCGGTCACCGCGCCTGACCGGTCCGGGGCGCTCGGGCCCCACGGCGTCCGCGGCTCCGCACGGCGGGGCGCGACATCCCATCCAGTGCGGGCACAGGAGCGGTCCTTGGCGTGGTGCCACGCGCTCGGCCAGCGCGGGATCGTGCGCAGCGACCTCCGTTCCCGTTTCGGGACCTCCAGCGGCACCGCGCAGGGGGCGCCCATGGCCCTGGAGCTGACCGTCGCCGACCTCGCCAACGGCGGGGCGCCGTCCGCGGGCGTCGCCGTCCCCGGCGGCCCGGCCCGCGGCTGTCCCGATACCGCACGGGCATGCCGGCAACCCGTGCCGGTTCCGTAGGGTGGACCCGGACGGGCGACGCCGTGCCCGTCAGGAGCCGGGAAAGAGGAACCATGACCCCAGAGCTGCCCCCTGCCGTCGACGTGCTGGTGGTCGGCGGCGGACCTGCCGGCCTGTCGGCGGCCACCTGGCTGGGCCGCTACCGCCGCTCCACCCTGGTCGTCGACGCCGGTCAGCAGCGCAACCTGCCCGCCGACCACGCCCACGGCCTGCTGGGCCGGGACCCGGCCACCCCGCAGCAGCTGCTGGCCGAGGCGCGGGCCGGCCTGGCGCAGTACCCCGAGGTGGTCCTCCACCACGGAACGGTCAGTTCCGTGCGGAAGGACGAGAGCGGACGGTTCTGCGCCGTCGTGGACGGTACGGAGGTCTCCGCGCTGCGGGTCGTGCTGGCCACCGGGGTCCGTGACCGGGTCCCGGAGCTCGCCGGCATCCAGGACCACTACGGCACGGACGTGCACCACTGCCCGGCGTGCGACGGGCCCGCCGCGCAGGACCAGGTGGTGATCGTGCTCGGCTCCGGCGACCAGGTCCCCGCCTACGCCGCGGAGCTGCTCGACTGGGCCGACACCGTCCGGATCGTCACCGACTCCGCCGACCCGTGCTTCGCGGAGGACCAGCGGGCGGCACTGGCCGACCACGGTGCCCAGGTGGTGGACGGGGTGGCCGAGGCGCTGGTCGGGGAGCCCGGGGCCCTGGTGGGGGTGCAGCTGGCCGGCGGCGAGCTGGTGGAGGGGGACAAGGTGTTCTTCTCCTACGCCCACCACCCGACCCACGAGCTCGCGCTCGAGCTGGGCTGCGAGCTCGACCACGAGGGCGGGGTCGTCGTCAACGGGTTCCAGCTCACCAGCGTCGAAGGGGTCTACGCCGCGGGGGACATCACCGCGGGACTGCAGCTGGTGCCGATCGCCCTGGGCAAGGGAACGGCCGCGGGCGTGGCCTGCGCAACCTCCCTTCGGGGCCACCCCACGCACGGGGCGAGCCCGGCCCCGCCGACGCGCCGGTTCCGCTCCGGGTGACCGCCCGGCCCCGGCGGAGCTCGGCGCGGCTCAGGCCGCGGTCGCCGGACGGGGGCTCAGCAGCTGCGACTTCTCGGCGGCGAACTCCTCCGGGGTGAGGACGCCGCGGTCGCGCAGGTCCGCGAGCATCGTCAGCTGCTGGGCGCTGGTGGGCGGCGCCGGCTCGGCGCGGGACCGTTGGGTCGCGACGCGCGCCTCCTCGGTGCTGCCGGCCGAGCGCGTCATCAGGTAGATCAGCGTGCCCAGCAGGGGCAGCAGGAGGACGAGGATCGTCCACAGCACCTTGGCCCCGCCGGAGACGTCGTCGCGCCGGAAGATGTCCGCCAGCGCCACGCCCCAGAGCACCGCCAGCGGTGTCCAGATCAGCAGCAGCCACAGGAAGTCCCAGAAGCTCATCGAACCCTCCACGTCGTCCGGCGGCCCACGGCCGCCGCGGGTCCGTTCCAGGCTCCGCGGACGGGGCCGGGCGTGCATCACCCCGTGCGGGTGACCCGGGCCCGCCTCCGCCGCCGCACACTGGAGGTGTCCTGACCGGACCGACCGGGGAGTGCGCCATGATCACGTCCGTTCTCATCCGCTGGGTCGTCCTGGCCGGTGCCGTGGAGCTGGCGGCCTGGATCCTGCCCGGGGTGACCCTGACCGGCGGCGTGCTCGCGCACCTGCTGGTGGCCCTGCTGCTCGGGCTGGTCAACGCCCTCGTCCCCCTGATCACCGCGCGGCTGCCGCAGCCGGGCTCGGTGCTGCTCCTCGGGCTGCTCACCCTGGCGGTGAACGCCGTGCTCGTGTGGGTAGTGGCCGCCGTGACGCCGTGGCTGGCCATCAGCGGGCTGCTCGCCGCGGCGGGCGCCGTGGTGCTGGTCTCCGTGTTCGCCGCCGTGCTCTCCCTGCTCGTGGACCGGTTCATGGCGTCGCGGGACGACCGTTCCGGTCAGGGAGCCCGCGCGACGACGTGAGCGCGGGGCGGCCGCGCCGCCGAGCACGGGACGGTCGGGGCTGCCCGCCGCACCGGTCACCGCGCGGCGACCCGGCGGGTCGCGCGGTGGCCGGTCCGGGCGGTCACGGCCGGGCCTGCGGGTCCAGCTCGACCACCAGGAGGGGCAGCGGCAGCCGGGCGGCGGTGAAGGACACGACCCGGGCGTGCGGGATGCCCTTCTCGCGCACGAACCGGCAGGCCACCAGGCCGTGGTCCCGGTTCTGCCCGACCATCAGGAGCCAGTGCGTGCCCGCGGCGTCGACCGCGTGGGCCTGCCGGTCGAGGTCCTTCCCCGCCGGGTCGCGCGGCGTGCTGCGCTGGGCGAAGCGGGCGGCGTAGGCGGCCATGTCCTCCTCGGTGCGCAGCATCCCGGCGGAGATCCTGCACAGGTCCTGGTGCTGCAGCGCCGGGGCGATGTCCTCCTCGCGCACCTCGAGGATCCGGTCCTCGGTCCCGCCGTCGGCGGCGGGGCGGCCGGTGTAGGTGCGACGGCCGATGCGGCGCACCCGCTCGTCGTTCTTGTGCAGCTCCTGGTAGCCGGCGATCAGAGCCCTGATCTCCTCGTCCAGGTCTCGTCCTCCGGGCTCGTCCCGGCCTCGGGCGGAGGATGACTGCGACACGGATGCCTCCTGGGACTGGGCTCGTGGGCGCTCAGCGCGACGGCGGTGCTCCGGCGGTCGCAGGCGCCGCGGTCACTGGTTGTCGGCCGGGGACCCGGTCCGTGCCTGGACGTCCTCGGCCGGGACGGGTCCGCCCTTGGCCGGATCGGTGTCCAGGCGCCGGTTGTCGGCGGTGGTCGAGTCGGTCAGCGTGTCGTCGTCCACGACCTGCAGGTCCTCCTGCTGCTGCTCGGCGAAGGCCTCGCCGCGGTCCTCGGGCTGCTGGGCGGTCATCGTGACGTTCCTCTCCTCGACGGTGGTGCTCCCGATCCTAGGCGTCTCCTCCGGGTTCCGGGGCGCGCACCCGGGATCGTCCGCCGCCAGCAGACGGAGCAGCCGCTCCAGCTCGGCACGGTCCTCCGCGGCGAGCCGGGAGAAGTACTCGTCGGACTCCCGGCGCCGCGCCTCGCGGACCCGGCCGCGCAGGGCGGCGCCGCGCGGCGTCACGCAGACGAGGGTGGCGCGCCGGTCGGAGCGGTCCGCGAACCGCTCCACCAGCCCCTTCTCCTGGAGCAGGTCCACGACCTCGGTGGCCGAGCGCGGGGCGATGCGCAGCGCCTCGGCCAGGTCCTTCACGCGCCGCCCCGCGGCCCCGCCGCCGCACGTCCCGGCGTCTGCGGCGTCTGCGGCGTCTCCGGAGGCGCGGGAGCCGGAGGGCCCGGCGAGCGCGTCGAGCGCCCGGAACTGGTGCGGGGTGAGGCCGAACGGAGCCAGCTGGGACGCCCACCGGCGGCGCAGCCGGCGGAAGGCGCCGAGCAGGAGCTCGTCCAGGGAGTCCGGGTCGTGGTGGGGCATGGCCCCATCCTAGCGGCCTTGCCGGTTACCTCATAGAGAGGTAACCTCCACAATATTGGCGGAGGAGGATCCCATGACCATCACCCATGCTCCCACGCGCGGGCGTGCCGCCGGTGACGGCTCCGGTCACACCGCCGCCCGCGGTCCCGGGGGCGGCTCCGGTGCGGCCGGTCCGCACGGTGCAGCGCCCCTCGGCGGCGGTGGCGCGGGTCGTGCCGCCCGGCCCGATCCCGCCGATCGGGCGCAGCTGGCCCGCCGTCCCGTGAGCCGGCGACGCATCGCGGCCCTGTTCACCCCGCACCGGGGCACGATCGGCGTGGTCGTGGTCCTCATCACCGCGGCCTCGGTGATCAATCTGGCCCAGCCGTTCCTGGTCCGCGGCGTCATCGACGAGGCCCTGCCCCGGGGGGACACGCGCCTGCTCCTGCTGCTGACCGCCGCGATGGTCGGGGTGGCCGCCCTGACCGCCGTGCTCGGCGTGGTGCAGACCTGGCTGGCCACCGCCATGGGCCAGCAGGTGATGCACGCCCTGCGCGTGGACCTGTTCACCCACCTCCAGGCGCAGTCGCTCGGCTTCTTCACCCGGACCCGGGGCGGGGAGGTGCAGTCCCGGCTCACGCACGACATCTCCGGCATGCAGTCGGTGGTCACCACCTCGGCCACCGGGGTGGCCTCGAACCTCACGACCACCGTGGCCACGGCCGCGGCGATGGTCGCGCTGTCCCCGGCGATGAGCCTGATCTCACTGGTGGTCCTGCCGCCGGCCGTCTGGCTGGCCCGGCGCGTGGCGCTGATCCGCCGCGAGGTGACCGACGAACGCCAGCGCGAGCTCGCCCTGCTGCACACCCAGGTCGAGGAGGGCCTGTCCGTCTCCGGGGTCCGGCTCGCCAAGACCCTCGGCACCACCGGCCGGGACGCGGCCCGCTTCGCCGCCCGCTCCGACCGGCTCGTGCACCTGGAGCTGCGCAGTCAGCTGGCCGGCCGCTGGCGGATGGCCACCATGCAGATCGTCTTCGCGGCGATCCCGGCCGTCGTCTACCTCGCCGCCGGGTTCCCGGCCACCGGTGCGGGCATGAGCATCGGCACCCTGGTGGCGTTCACCGCCCTGCAGGGGGCGGTCTTCCGGCCCCTGATGGGGCTGCTGAACATCGGCGTGCAGTGGGTGGCCGCCCTGGCCTTCTTCAGCCGGATCTTCGAGTACCTCGATCTCGTGCCGCAGATCTCGACCCCGGGCGCCCCTGTCCCGCTGGACCCGAGCACGGTGCGGGGAGAGGTCCGGCTCGAGGGCGTCCGCTTCGCCTACGACGACGGGGTCGAGGTGCTGCACGACGTCGACCTGGTGCTGGCCGCGGGCACCACCACCGCCGTGGTCGGGGCCACCGGTTCGGGCAAGAGCACGCTGGGCTCCCTGCTGCCGCGGCTCAACGACGTCACGCACGGGCGCGTGAGCATCGACGGCACCGACGTGCGGGACGTGGATCCGGCGGAGCTCGCGCGCGTCGTCGGGGTCGTGTCCCAGGAGACCTATCTGCTCCACGCCACGGTGCGCGAGAACCTGCTGCTGGCCGAGCCGGACGCCTCCGACGCCGACCTGTGGCGGGCCCTCGGCGCCGCGCGCATCGCCGACACCGTGGCCGGGCTGCCGGACGGGCTGGACACCCTGGTGGGCGCCCGGGGCCACCGCTTCTCCGGCGGGGAGCAGCAGCGCCTGGCGATCGCCCGCACCGTGCTGCGCGATCCGCCGGTGCTCGTCCTCGACGAGGCCACCAGCGCGCTGGACAACACCACCGAGGCGCAGGTGCAGGCCGCCCTGGACCGCTTGGCGGCCGGCCGGACCACCCTGACCATCGCCCATCGTCTCTCCACCGTGGAGCACGCCGACCAGGTGGTCGTGCTCGACGCCGGCCGCGTGGTCGAGCGCGGCACGCCCGCGCAGCTTCGGGCCGCGGGCGGGCCGTACGCGCGCCTCGCGGCACGGGCCGGCCGGAGCGAGGGTCTCGAGGAGCGGCCCGCACCGCCGGTCCTGCGGTCCTGACGCCGGCGGCGAGACCGTCCGCTGCGCCGGCCGCCGGGGCACCCGGCCCGGCGGATCAGCCGGTCACGGGCACGGGCGCTCGGCGAGCTGGTGCGCCAGGGCCGCGGCGGAGCTCTCCGAGGAGCTGATCCGCCAGTCGACCTCCTTGTCGTAGTGGAACCACACCAGGCCGGTCACGTCCGGCTGGTCGGCCAGGTAGTACACCAGGTGCGCGTTCCACTCCGCCTTGGAGCCCCCCCGCCTCCGCGGAGGCGGTCTCGGCGACGATGATCTCCTTGCCCGGGGCCAGCCGGCGCATCTCCGCCAGGCCCCAGCCGAAGAGCTCCCAGGGCTGCTGCCAGCTCGACCAGCTCTGCGAGGTGCCCCAGTTGTAGCCGTCCAGGGCGACGGTGTCGACGTAGTCGGCGCCGGGGTAGAGGCCGTCCAGCGGGGTGGAGCCCCAGTAGGGGACGTTCGGGTTCCACACCCACTCCACGTTGTCGGCGCCGGCGGCCGTGAAGATGTCGTGGACGTGGCGGTAGGCCGCCACGTAGTCGCCGGCCCCGTTGCCGTTGACGCCCTCCGCCCACGGGTACCAGTTGCCGTTCATCTCGTGGCCGAAGCGCAGCATCACGGGCCCGCCCCAGTCCGCCAGGCGCGTGGCCCAGTCGGTGATGTAGGCGTCGTGGTCGCCGGCGGCGATCCGGTCCAGGGCGTAGGCGGGCTGGTCGAGCCCCCCGCCCCAGACCCACGGCTCCCAGGTCAGCAGCGTCGTGGCCCCGGCGGAGCGGGCCTGCTCCAGCTCCCAGTAGGGGACGGGCTGCCGGAAGTCCTTGTAGCCCAGCACGATCGAGGGCTTCTCCCCGGTGAGCGAGGCGACCTCGGCCAGTTCGCCGCCGGCGGCCGGGCCGCCGGGGGTGCCCACGCCGAAACGCAGGGGGCAGGTCCGGACCTGTGGTCCGGAGGCCGGGGCGAGGGCGGCGGTCGTCATGGACGGCGCCACGGTCGTCGTGGTGGCGGCCAGGTCCGCCGAGGGCGACACGGGGGACTCCGCGGACGCCTCGGGGACGGGATCGGAGGTCGGCTCGGTGAGACGGTCGGTCTTCTTCGACTGGCCGGCGACCGTGGTCGTCCGGTCCTTGGCCGCCTCGGCGGCCGGGGTGAGGACCAGCGAGACGACGGAGGCCACGGCGGCGGCGGACAGCAGGACACGACGGGGCATGGGGGGCTCCTGGATTCGCGGCACGCTGGGGGAGGCACGCCGGCAACGGTGTTTGCAAAAGCATATACCGGAGCGGCGGCGGCCGCGTCACAAAGGACATCGAGGCGGGGGCGTCCGGTCCCGCAGCGCCGTGCGGGGACCGCTGCCGGCCCGGCGCCCCGTCACGGCGTGAGGTCCCGGCCCTCGTCCCGGGTGTGCTTGTCGACGACGGCCCAGAACAGGTCCTCGGGGACGGCCTCGAGGTCCGGGTGGATGGCGGCCAGCTCGTCGATGATGGCGGCGACGTCGTAGTGGTCGTGGACGCCCCCGCGGCGGGCGAGCCGGTTGGCCGCGATCCGGCCCTCGACGTAGGCCGCGTGGTCGCTGTCGGTGAACGCGCTCAGCCCGGCGTCGGCCCACAGCTGCTCGAACTCCGGGTGGCCCTCGGTCACCACGCGCGCGGGGGCGGCCTCCAGATCGGCGGTGTCCAGGGTCGCGGGGCTCCACGCGAGGCCGGTGGCCTTCGAGAAACGGGTGCCGTCGTCGACGGTGACGGTGCGCTCGGACTCGTCGACGACGGTGCGCCGCTCGGTGCGCAGCCCGGCCCCGCCGCGGATCACCACGGCGCGGGCGCCGACGCCGCCCGCGCCGCCGGAGGTGTGGTGGTCGGGCACGAGATCCTCCTCAGGACAAGTGGGACGGGACGAGTGGGACGGGACGAGTGGGACGGGATGAGTGGGACGGGGTGGGAACGACTGGTGTCCGGGAACGGTGGCGGCGTTCCGTCCGGGGCCGGCTCGGACCCGGTGGGTGATGGGCCGACGGTAGCAGTCCCCGCCGACCGCGGGACGCCGCCCCCGCAGCGGGGCCGGTGCGCGGTCGTGGCCCGGGTGGGTGATGATGGAGCGGGGCCGGCCCCACCTCGCGACCGCGGGTGCGCCCGCTCCCGCCGACCGCCCCCTGCCGAAAGTCGTGACCATGCACCGTGCCGAGCCGCCCGCCGACCGAGGCCCCCGGGGAGCCGCGCCGCGGGCCTGGCTGCTGATGGTCTGCATCGGCCTGCTGGCCCTGACCCTGCGCAGCCCCATCGTGGCCCTGGGACCGGTGCTCGGGGAGC
The DNA here is from genome assembly GCF_001027955.1 of Kocuria sp. SM24M-10. Classification (NCBI taxonomy): domain Bacteria; kingdom Bacillati; phylum Actinomycetota; class Actinomycetes; order Micrococcales; family Micrococcaceae; genus Kocuria; species Kocuria sp. SM24M-10. The sequence continues at coordinate 37,491 of NZ_LDNX01000135.1, forward strand.
TGCGCGAAGACCTGAGCCTCTCCGCCGCCCAGGCCGGGCTGCTCACCAGCATCCCCGTGCTCTGCTTCGCGGTGGCCTCCCCGCTGGCCTCGCTGACGATCCGCCGCGCCGGGGTGGAGTTCGCCATCACCCTCACGCTGCTGGGCGTGCTGGCCGGCACGGTGGTGCGCTCGGCCGGGGACACCGCGGCGACGATGCTGGGCACGGTGCTGATCGGCGTGGCCATCACGGTGGGCAACATCGCCGTTCCCCTGATCATCCGCCGGGACTTCCCCGTGCACCGGCAGGCGGCGGCCACCGGGATCTACACGGCGGCCCTGAACATCGGCTCGACCCTCGCGGCGCTGCTCACCGCCCCGGTCGCCGCGGCGACCGGTTGGCGGATCGGCCTGGCGTCGTCGGTCCTCGCCGTGGTCCTCGCCCTGGTCGTCTGGCTGCCGGCCGTGGGGCGGCGGCGGGCCCTGGTGCCGGAGCCGCAGCCGGCCGCGGCGCCGCGGCCGGCGGGACGCGCGAGCGGACGGTGGGCCACCGCCGGCCTCGCGGCGGGGTTCTCCGGCCAGGCGTTCGCCTTCTACGGCGTCACGGCCTGGCTGCCGACGCTGCTCGTGGAGGACGTGGGGATGTCCCCGGTCGAGGCCGGGGCGGCGTCCTCCTTCTTCCACGTCTTCGCGATCGCCGGAGCGCTCGGGGTCCCGCTGGCGGCCCGCCGCGCCGACACCGCGGCCGTGGCCGCCGCGGTGGGAGCGGGCTGGCTCTTCCTGCCGCTGGGCCTGCTGCTGGCCCCGGAGCAGTGGTGGGCCTGGACGGCCGTCGGCGGCGTGGCCCAGGGCGGCGGGATCACGGTGATCTTCGTCGCCATCATGCGCCTGGCCCACGACGGCCCCTCGGCCGGGCGCATCTCGGCGGTGGTGCAGGGCGTCGGCTACGGCTTCGGCGCCCTGGCCCCGGCGGTCCTCGGGTTCGTGCACGAGCGCACCCAGACCTGGTCCACCTCGCTGCTGGTCGTGCTGGCGGCCACCCTCACGTACCTGGTGTGCACCACGCTGGCCGTGCGCAGCGTCGCCCGGCGACCCCGCTGAGACCACTCCGCTACACCCGGCGCCGATGCGCACGATCCCGCTGAGCACCGCTCCGGCAGACGCGGCCCCGCCGGGTGCCGGTGCGTCCGGTGGGGCACCACCCGGCACGGTGCCGGCCCGTCCTGTGCCCGTCGGGCGCCGTCCCGGCGGTCCGGCCCGGCGGTCCCGGCCCGACGGCGGGGGAGAAAAGCCCCCGGACACGCGCTCGGCGCCGCCGGACGGATCCGGCGGCGCCGAGACGGTGCCGTGCGTGCCGGGGCTCAGCCCACGCCCAGCACCGCGCGGAAGAAGTCGAGGAACATGCCCAGGATCGCGGTGAAGTTGGGGTTGAAGAAGGCGTCGAACGAGCCGTCGAGGGTGATCATGACAGGTCTTTCCGGAGGGGGGTGCAACGGTCCGGGCGGCTGGGGGAGTCGACCGCCCGCGCCCAACCTAGCGGAACCGTTCGCAGTTGCGAATGGTCTTTCGGTCAGTTCTGGGGCGGTGCCCCCGGGCGGGTCGGGGACGGGGCCGCGGCGGAGCGCAGGGCCTGCTCGTGGGCCCGCGCCTCCTCCCCGCCGATGGCCTCCCCGCGGGCCACCATGCCGGCGGTGTCCGACAGGGGGATCTGCTTGAGGAGCACCGCCAGGAGGAAGGCCACGAGCATGAACGGGATGAGGTACCAGAACACCGGGGCGAGGGACTCCGCGTACGCGGCGACGACGCCCTCGCGGACGGGCTCGGGCAGCCGCGCCAGCGTCTGCGGGTCCAGGGTCGCCGTGGCCTGCCCGGCCTGCTCGGCGGAGGCGCCGGCGCCGGTGAAAACCGCTGTGAGCCTCTCGGAGAGGTTGGTGGTGAAGATCGCCCCGAAGATCGCCACGCCGAGGGCCGCGCCGACCTCGCGGAAGTAGTTGTTGGTGCTCGTGGCGGTGCCGACCAGCGACGGGTCCACGGCGTTCTGCACCACGAGGACGACGACCTGCATGATGAGGCCCAGCCCGGCGCCGAACACGAACAGGTACACGCAGATCAGCCAGATCGGCGTGGCCGCGGTCAGGGTGGTCATGGCGAGCATGGCGGACGCGGTGACGAGCGTGCCCGTCGGCGGATAGGCCCTGTACCGGCCCGTGCGGGAGATCCTCAGCCCGGACCAGATCGAGGTGCCCATCAGTCCGACCATCATGGGGACCATGAGCAGCCCGGACTCCGCCGCCGAGGTGCCCGAGGACATCTGCAGGAACGTCGGGACGAAGGCGATGGCGGCGAACATGCCCAGGCCCAGGGTGAAGCCGATGGCGGTGGCGTTGACGAACACCGGGTTGCGGAACAGCCCCAGGGGGATGATCGGGTCCTCGGCCCGGGTCTCGTTCCACACGAACAGCCCCGCGGCCACGAGCAGCCCCCCGGCCCAGGCCCACGTGCCGGGCGCGCTCCAGCCGTGCTCGGCGTCCCCGCCGAACTCGGTGAAGAAGATCAGGCAGGTCGTCGCGGCGGACAGCAGCAGGACGCCGGCGACGTCGATCCTGCGGGTCGCGCGCTTGTGCGGCAGCGTGAGGGTGAACCAGGCGATCGCGAAGGCCGTGATGCCGATCGGGATGTTGATGTAGAAGGCCCACTGCCAGGTCAGGTGGTCCACGAAGTAGCCCCCGAGCAGCGGCCCCGCCACGGCGGAGAGCCCGAAGATGCCCCCCAGCGGACCCATGTACTTGCCGCGCTCGGAGGCCGGCACGATGTCGGCGATGATCGCCTGGGAGAGGATCATGAGCCCGCCGCCGCCCAGGCCCTGGAGCGCGCGGAAGGTGACGAACTGCCAGAACCCGGTGGCCACGGCGCAGCCGACGGAGGCGAGGGTGAACAGGGCGATGGCGACCAGGAACAGGTTGCGCCGGCCCAGGACGTCGCCGAACTTGCCGTAGACGGGCATGACGATGGTGGTGGCCAGCAGGTAGGCCGTGGTGATCCAGGCCTGGTGCTCCACGCCGCCCAGATCGCCGACGATGGTCGGCATGGCGGTGGAGACGATCGTCTGGTCGAGGCTGGCGAGCATCATCCCGGCGATGAGGGCGGAGAAGATGATCCAGATGCGTCGCTGGGTCAGCACCAGCAGCGGCGCGTCCTGCGCGACCGCGGGCGGGGTGGTGGTCATGGGCTTCCTTCGATGTCCGAGGACGGGTCTGCGGGGGGTGCGGCTCCGGGGGAGGCGGCCGGGGGGATGCCCGCGGGCCCCTCCGCCGACGCCGGCGGGACGGCGGCGGGAGCACAGAACAGGATCCCCGCCAGGCGGACGTTGCGCGCCAGCCGGTCGGCGAACTCCGCCGACGGCGGGGACTCCTCCGGGTCCGGACCGGCGGGACGCCCCTCGAGGAGCTCGTGCACGGTGTGCCCGGCCAGATGCGAGATGGCGGCCGCGGCGACGCCGGGGAACGGGTCGCCGGCCGCGCAGCCCTGCCGGCGGGCGATCAGTGCCGCGAGCTGGGCCACGTGGCGGTCCATCGACTCCGCGAGCCGCTGCAGGAGCACCGGCTCCCGCCGCAGGACCTCCAGCATCAGGGCCCGGTCGTGCGGTCCCTCCAGCAGCGCGAAGGACCGGACGACGAGCTGCTGGAGCGCCTCCAGGAGACCCGGTCCCCGTGGATCGCGGCCACCGGCCACGAACTGCTCCCCGAAGGCCTCGAGCGGGTCCCGCGCCGGGGTGCCCAGCACGGCGTCGTCCTTGGAGGCGAAGTAGTTGAAGAACGTCCGGCGGGAGATCCCGGCCTCGGCGCACAGCTGCTCCACGGTGAAGCCGCCCAGGCCGTGGACGGCCGTGAGCCGGCGGGCGCCGGTGATCAGCGCTCGCCGGGTGCGGCGCATCCGCTGCTCCCGTGCGCCGTCGCTCATCGGGCTCGCCCCGGATCCGTCAAAGATTGCACTCTCCCAAGCATAGTGCAATTCAGGATGGTCGATGTCCTGGTGCGGGAGAACCGCCCCTCCGTAGGCTGGGAGAAGCCCGCACCCGCACCGGAGGAGGCCCGCCATGGCCGAACACGACGACGCCGGACTGCAGCTGATCGGCCTGCACGGACGCAAGCAGGCGGGCAAGGACAGCTGCGGGGACCGCCTGGTGAGCGCCCACGGCTACTCCCGGGTGGCCTTCGCCGATCCGCTGCGGCTGTTCCTGGTCCGCCTCGACCCGCTCGTGGGCGTGCGGGCCGGCCGGCCGCTGCGGCTCTCCACGGTCCTCGCCGAGGCCGGCGGGGACTGGGGCCGGCTCAAGGACGAGACGCACGACCCCGTCCACCGGGAGGTCCGCACCCTGCTGCAGAAGATCGGCAACGAGGCCGGCAAGGCCGTCTTCGGAGAGACGGTCTGGGCCGACCGCGGCCTGGAGACCGCCCGGCGGCTGGGCGGGCGGGTCGTGTTCACCGACGTGCGCTTCGACGTCGAGGCCGCCGCCATCACCCGGGCGGGCGGCCGCGTGGTGCACGTGGTGCGCCCGGGCCCCACCGGTCCGGAGGACCCGCACCCCTCCGAGGCGGGCATCGGCCCGCACTGGATCAGCGCCACCCTCGTCAACGACGGGACGCTCCAGCAGCTGTGGGCGAAGGTCGACGCCCTGGTGCTCAGCGGGCCGAGGGACCCGCGCTGAGACCGACCAGCTCGGCGCTGCGCTCCCAGAGGGCGTCGGCGAGCGCGTCGTCCTGCGCTCGCGGGTTCGTGCGGGCCGGCTTCTTCTTCTCGTAGTAGCCCCCGGAGCGCCAGTCCCGCCCGGGCGTGCCCTCGGCCAGCCACACCAGGGTCTCCGCGCCGCGTTCGGGACTGATCATCAGCCGGCGGCCCAGGCGGGTGCCGTAGAGAAAGCGCAGGGGAGTGCTGGTCGAGGAGGCGAAGTTGGTCGCCACGCCCCCGGGGTGGAACGCCGCGGCGGCCAGCCCCTGCTCGCCGTGGCGGCGGGCGAGAGCACGAGCGAAGAGGATGTTGGCGAGCTTGGTGTCCCCGTAGGCCCGCTGCGGCGACCACCGCCGGTCGTCGCCGAGGTCCTCGGGGCGGAACCGGCCCAGCCGGGCGGCCACGCTCGAGGTGTTCACCACCGCCGCCCCGCTCTCCAGCAGCCCGTCCAGCAGCAGCTGGGTGAGCAGGAACGGCGCCAGGTGGTTGACCTGCCACGTCATCTCGTGCCCGTCCTCGGTGAGCTCACGGCGGTCGAAGATCCCGCCCGCGTTGTTGACCAGCACGTCGATCCGCGGCACCGCCTCCCGCAGCTCCCCGGCGAGGCGGCGCACGTCGGCCAGCCGCGCGAAGTCGGCGCTGAAGTGCCGGGCTCCGAGCGGACGGGCCACCGCGGCGGTCTTCTCGGCCGAGCGGCCGACGACCACCACCTCGTGCCCGTCGGCGGAGAGCCGGCGTGCGGCGGCGGCGCCGATGCCGTCGCTGGCACCGGTGATCACGATCGTGCGCGGGTCGTCCTGCTGCTCCACGGGTCCTCCTCGGACGAACGGTGCGAAATAAACGGTGCGAAGGAAAAGCTTCGGAAGAGACGGCGTGGGCCCAGGATAGCCGCGCGGCGGGGACGGACCCGCTGCGCGGGCGGAATAAGCGGCCGGGCGGAGCCGTTGCGGCACGCATGACGGAAAACACCACCACCGTGCCCGCGACCATCGACCTCCAGGACCTCGGGACGGTGCACCGTCTCGGCTTCGGCGCCATGCGCATCGTCGGCGAGGGCGTGTGGGGAGAGCCCGCCGACCGTGACAACGCCGTGCGCGTGCTGCGCCGGGCCGTGGAGCTGGGCGTCGACTTCATCGACACCGCCGACGCCTACGGCCCCGACGTCAGCGAACGGCTCATCGCCGAGGCCCTCCACCCGTATCCCGCCGGCCTGCGGATCGCCACCAAGGTCGGCTTCGCCCGCACCGGACCCGGGCAGTGGATCCCGCTGGGCCGCCCGGAGTACCTGCGCCAGCAGGCGGAGCTGAGCCTGCGCAAGCTCCGCGTCGACGCCCTCGACCTGCTCCAGCTGCACCGGATCGACCCCCAGGTCCCGGCCGAGGAGCAGTTCGGCACCCTGCGCGAGCTCCAGCAGGAGGGCAAGGTCCGGGCGCTGGGACTGTCCCAGGTGACGGTCGAGCAGCTCGCGGCCGCCCAGGACCACTTCGCCGTCGCCACGGTGCAGAACCGCTACAACCTCACCGACCGCTCCTCCCAGGACGTCCTGGACCACGCCGCCGAGCACGGCATCGGCTTCATCCCCTGGGCCCCGATCTCGGCCGGGGAGCTGGCCTCCCCGGGCGGGCCGGTCGCAGCGGCCGCCGAGCGGCTCGGCGTCACCACGTCCCAGATCGCGCTGGCCTGGCTGCTGCGCCGCTCCCCGGTGATGATGCCCATCCCGGGCACCGCCTCCCTCGAGCACCTCGAGGAGAACATGGGCGTCGCCGGGATCCAGCTCGACGACGCGACCTACGAGGAGCTCACCGCCGCCGGCTGACCCGCCACGGCCCACGGCAACCGCACCGACACCGCACCGCAACCGCAACGGAGGAGCAACCCACCATGGCTCGTGTTCTGATGATCGTCTCGGCCGCCGACGCCCTGACCATGCGCGACGGCACCGTGCACCCCACCGGCTTCTGGGCCGAGGAGCTCGTCGTCTCGCACCGGGTGCTGCGGGAGGCCGGGCACACCGTCGAGATCGCCACGCCCGGCGGGCGCCGGCCCACCGTCGACCAGGTCAGCCTCGCCCCGGAGATGGCCGGGGGCCAGGAGCAGGCCGACGGGTTCCGCGCCTATCTGGAGCAGATCGACGCGGAGCTGTCGGCGCCCCTCGTCCTGTCCGAGGTCGACCCGGCCGACTACGACGCGCTCGTGCTGCCCGGTGGGCACGGGCCCATGGCCGACCTCGTGCAGGATCCGTCCCTCGGCCGGATCCTGTCCGCGGCCGACCGGGCCGGGCGGCTCATCGCCCCGTTCTGCCACGGTCCCGCCGGCCTGCTCAGCGCCCAGGACGACGGAACCTTCCTGTTCGCCGGGCGGCGCCTCACGGCCTTCACCAACGAGGAGGAGCTGGGCGGGGGCACCGGCGAGAACACCCCCTGGTTCCTGGAGACCGTGCTGCGCGAGAAGGGCGCCGTCGTGGAGACCGGGCCCGCGTGGTCCAGCCACGTGATCCGCGACGCCAACCTGGTCACGGGACAGAATCCGCAGTCCAGCCGCGCCGTGGCCGAGGTGGTGCTGGAGGCGCTCGGGGAGTGAGATTCCGAGGGGGCCGGGGCGGCCCCCTCGGCGGCCTGTCCGCTTTCCGCACGGCCTGTTGTCCTGCCGGACACCGGAGCGGAACAATCCGAACCGGTTCAGCAGCGAGCCCATCGACATCTCCGCGCCCCCGGAGGACGTGCCCATGGTCTCCCTGCCCCGCCCCGCCGTGCCGCTGGTGGACGCCCATTACGTCCTGCCGCTGAAGTGGTCCGACGACGAGGACCTGCCCGGTCTCGCCGCCTACCTCGCCGAGGTCGTCCGGTGGCTGCCCGTCACCGTCGTCGACGGGTCCGCGGAGGAGCTCTTCCAGGCCCACCGGCGCGCGCTGCCCGGCGCCGTGCGGCTCCTGCGCCCGGAGCCGTGGCCGGGGGCCAACGGCAAGGTCGCCGGCGTGATGACCGGTGTGCGCCGCGCGGCCGAGGAGCGCATCGTGCTGGCCGACGACGACGTGCGCTACACCCGCGACGCTCTGGCCGCCGTGGTCGGCCTGCTGGCGGAGGCGGAGCTCGTCCGGCCGCAGAACTACTTCCTCGACCTCCCGTGGCACGCCCGCTGGGACACCGCCCGTACCCTGCTCAACCGTGCCCTGGGCGGCGACTACCCGGGGACGCTGGGCGTGCGGCGCTCGGCCCTGCTCGGCGCCGGGGGCTACGACGGCGACGTGCTGTTCGAGAACTTGGAGCTCATCCGCACCGTCACGGCCGCCGGCGGACGGCAGATCCGGGCCCTGGACGTGCTCGTGGGCCGGGTCCCGCCCTGTGCCGCGCACTTCGCCGGTCAGCGGGTGCGGCAGGCCTACGACGACTTCGCGCAGCCGGGACGGCTGGCCGTGGAGCTGACGTGGCTGCCCGTGCTGTTCTGGTCCGCCCGCCGCCCAGTGCGCGTGGCGGGGCTGTGCCTGCTGGTCTGCGCGGTGGCCGAGGCCGGCCGGCGGCGCGCCGGGGGCCGGCGGGTCTACCCGGCGAGCACCGTGCTGTGGGCCCCGGTGTGGGTGCTCGAGCGCTCGGTGTGCGTGTGGGCGGCCCTGGGCGCCCGGTGGCGCGGCGGCGTGCCGTACGCCGGCGCACGGCTGCGCACCGCGGGGCACTCCCGGGCCGCCCTGCGCCGGCGGCTGCGGGAGCGGCAGACCTCGGGCGCGGGCACGCACGGCGAACGCCGGGAGCCGGGCGGCCGACACCGTCCGCCGGAGGGGACCGCCCCCGGCGGCGGGGAGCAGGGCGGTATGCTCAGCACACTGATCGAGTGAGGAGACCCATGTTCACCCCGCACGTGGCCGACGGCATCCATCGCATCACCCATGCCCATGTCAACTGCTATCTCGTCGAGGACGACGACGGCGTCACCCTCGTGGACGCCGGGCTGCCCAGCATGTGGCCCATGCTCCTGGCGGCCCTGGAGGACCGGGGGCGGCGTCCCGACCAGGTGCGCGCGCTCGTGCTGACGCACGCGCACTTCGACCACGTCGGCTTCGCCCGCCGCGCGCAGGAGGAGTGGGGGGTGCCGGTGCTCGGGCACCCCGCCGACGCGCGGCTGGCGGCCCACCCGTACCGGTACCGCCCGGAGCGCAACCGGTTCCTCTACCCCTTCGGCCACCCGCGGTCGCTGCCGCTGCTGGGCCGGATGGCCGCGGCCGGGGCGCTGGCCGTCAAGGGCGTGCGGGACCTCAGCCCCCTGGAGACCGGGACGGCGCTCCCGGTGCCGGGCCGTCCCGTGGTGGTGCACACCCCCGGCCACACGGACGGGCACTGCATCCTCGACCTGCCCGACCGCGGCGCCGTGCTCAGTGGGGACGCGCTCGTGACCCTGGATCCCTACACGGGCCGGCGGGGCCCGCAGATCGTCGCGGCGGCCGCCACCGCGGACACGACCGTGGCCCTGGACTCCCTCGACGCCGTGGCCGCCACCGGGGCCGGCACGGTGCTGCCCGGCCACGGGGACCGCTGGACGCAGGGCGCGGAGGCCGCGGCCCGGCACGCCCGCGCCGTGGGCGCCCACTGACCGGTCCCGGAGGCCTCCGGAGCCCGCGCCGAGCGCACGCGGACACGGGCGGGGGCCCGGGACGGCTCCTTCGTCCC
>NZ_LDNX01000136.1:0-36597 GCF_001027955.1 Kocuria sp. SM24M-10
GGGCGAGGGGACCCGGACGCCGTTCGTGGCGCAGCCAGCGCGCCGTCGGGTTCCCGTCCTGTCCTGCCATGCCCCGAGCTTAGAGCACGCTCCCGCCCCCGCCCGACCGTGACGACGACGGCGCCGGTGGGCTCGGCTCAGGCGTCGCCGCCGGCGTTGCCCGAGGTCCCGGCGTTGACGTCGTGCAGGCGGTACTTCTCGATCGCCTCGCCCGGGGTGCGCCAGTCGACCTCGCCCCGCTTGGCGAGCATCTCGAGCGCGCGCACCACCATGGAGTGCGAGTCCACGTGGAAGAAGCGGCGGGCGCCCTGGCGCGTGTCGGCGAAGCCGAACCCGTCGGTGCCGAGGGACGCGAACTCGTTGGGCACGAACTGGCGGATCATGTCCGGCAGGTCCGAGCTGAAGTCCGAGGACGCGACGATCGGCCCGGTCGCCCCGGCGAGCTGCTGGGCCACGAACGGCGTCCGGGTCCCCTCGCCCGGGTTGAGGAACGACTCCTTCTCCGCGGCGAGCCCGTCACGGCGCAGCTCGACCCACGAGGTGACCGACCACACGTCGGCGGAGACGCCCCAGTCCTCGGCGAGGATCCGCTGGGCGTCCAGGGCCCACGGCACGGCCACGCCGGAGGCGAGCAGCTGGGTGCGGGGCCCGTCCTTCTCGGCGGGCTTGAGCAGGTAGATGCCCTTGAGGATTCCCTCGACGTCCACGTCCTCCGGCTCGGCCGGCTGCTGGTAGGGCTCGTTGTAGACCGTCAGGTAGTACATGACGTCGTGGTCCTCGTCACGGCTCCCGTACATGTGCTCGATCCCGCGCCGGACGATGTGGGCGATCTCATAGCCGTAGGCCGGGTCGTAGTGGACCACCGCGGGGTTGGTCGAGGCCAGGATCGGGGAGTGCCCGTCCGCGTGCTGGAGCCCCTCGCCCGTGAGCGTGGTCCGCCCGGCGGTCGCGCCGATGAGGAAGCCGCGGGTCAGCTGGTCGGCGGCCGCCCAGAACTCGTCGGCCGTGCGCTGGAAGCCGAACATCGAGTAGTAGATGTAGACCGGGATCATCGGCTCGCCGTGGGTGGCGTAGGAGGTGCCGGCGGCGGTGAACGCCGCGCTCGCCCCGGCCTCGTTGATCCCCGGGTGGAGGATGACGCCCTGCACGGACTCCTTGTAGGCGAGCATGAGCTCGCGGTCCACGGAGAGGTAGTTCTGCCCGTTGGGGTTGTAGATCTTCGCCGTGGGGAAGAACGAGTCCATCCCGAAGGTGCGGGCCTCGTCCGGGATGATCGGCACGATCCGGTGGCCGAAGTCCTTCTCCCGCAGCAGGTCCTTGAGGATGCGCACGAAGGCCATGGTCGTAGCGGCCATCTGCTTGCCCGAGCCCTTCTTGGCCGACTTGTAGGCGGCGTCGGTGGGCAGCGTGATCTCCTGCTGCTGGTGCGGGCGGTCCGGGACGAACCCGCCCAGCTCCTTGCGCCGCTCGAGCAGGTACTTGATCTCCGGGGAGTCCTTGCCCGGGTGGTAGTACGGGGCGTTGTAGAGGTCCTCCTCGATCTGCTCGTCGGAGACCGGGATGCGCAGGTGGTCGCGGAAGGCCTTGAGGTCCTCCAGCGTCAGCTTCTTCATCTGGTGGGTGGCGTTGCGCGCCTCGAAGTGGCTGCCCAGCCCGTAGCCCTTGACGCCCTGGGCCAGGATGACGGTCGGCTGGCCCTTGTGCTCCATGGCGGCCTTGTAGGCGGCGTAGACCTTGTGGTAGTCGTGCGCGCCGCGCTTGAGCTCCCAGATCTCGTCGTCGCTCATGTCCGCGACGAGCTCCTTGGTGGCCGGGGACTTGCCGAAGAAGTGGTCGCGGATGAACCCGCCGGACTCGGCCTTGTAGGTCTGGTAGTCGCCGTCCAGGGTCTCGTTCATGATCCGGACCAGCTCACCGTCCCGGTCCTTGGTGAGCAGCTGGTCCCACTCCCGGCCCCACAGGACCTTGATGACGTTCCATCCGGCGCCGCGGAAGAAGGCCTCCAGCTCCTGGACGATCTTGCCGTTGCCGCGCACCGGCCCGTCCAGGCGCTGCAGGTTGCAGTTGACCACGAAGGTGAGGTTGTCCAGCTTGTCGTTGGCGGCCAGCTGCAGCGCGCCGCGGCTCTCCACCTCGTCCATCTCGCCGTCGCCCAGGAACGCCCAGACGTGCTGGTCGGAGGTGTCCTTGATCCCGCGGTTGTCCAGGTAGCGGTTGAACTGGGCCTGGTAGATCGCGTTGAGCGGGCCGATGCCCATGGACACGGTGGGGAACTGCCAGAAGTCCGGCATGGACCGCGGGTGGGGGTAGGACGACAGGCCGTGGGGCGCCTTGGTCTTCTCCTGGCGGAACGCGTCCAGCTGCTCCTCGGTGAGCCGCCCCTCCAGGTAGGCGCGCGCGTAGTTGCCCGGGGCCGAGTGGCCCTGCCAGAACACCTGGTCGCCGCCGCCGGGGTGCTCGGGGCCGCGGAAGAAGTGGTTGAGCCCCACCTCGTAGAGGGTCGCCACACCGGCGTAGGAGGAGATGTGCCCGCCCACCCCGATCTCGGGGCGCTGGGCGCGGTGCACCATCACGGCCGCGTTCCAGCGGAGGTACGCGCGGTAGCGCCGCTCGACCTCCTCGTCGCCGGGGAACTCCGGCTCCTGGTCCACGGGGATCGAGTTGACGTAGTCCGTGGTGGTCACCATCGGCACGCCCACGCTCTTGGCGCCGGCGTGCTGGAGCAGGGCGCGCATGATGTACTGCGCCCGTTCCGTGCCCTGCGTCTCGATCAGGCCCTCGAAGGACTCGATCCACTCCCGGGTCTCCTCGGTGTCGGAGTCCTTGAAGTTGTTGGTCAAGCCACTGAGGATGTGGTGGTTGCTGGATGAAGGCACGTTGAACCTCTCTTCGTCGAGTTGCCGGGCGGAACCCGGGCGAGCGCACGCGCGAGCGCGGCCGGGCCGTTCCGACAGTCTCAAAATACCCGCCGACCGCTCCGCTTCCCGGGCGCCACCCGCGGGGGTGGGGCGTCCGGGGACCGGCCCGCCGTGCGGATCGCGCCGGCGGGGTGTTCCAGGCGTACGGGGTGTCTGTTGGCACCATGTTTCCACACCCGGGACCGACCGTCACACGCGGGCGCGGCCCACGATTCGGGGGGACGTCACCGTGCGGGAGCTTGAAAGACACCCTGATCCGGTGTTGTCTGGGAGATGAAGCCGGTATCCGGCCCGCCACCGTGCCCCCGCGGTCCGCCGACGGGCAGGCGGAGCCCCGCACCGGTACGCAGTGCGCGGTCGCTCGTCGGCCCGATCCCAGAAGGAGCAAGAACAGTGAGCGAGGCCAAGACCACCGCGGGCGACGCGGTAGTCCAGCTCGGTTTCAAGGATGGCGACTACATCCAGGAGTTCGGATACGACGAGGACGTCGACCTCGACCTGAGGGAGGGCATCGAGGACCTGATCGGTTCCGACCTGCTCGACGAGGAGGACCAGGAGGTCGTCGACGCCGTGCTGCTGTGGTTCCGCGAGGGCGACGGCGACCTCGTGGACACCCTGGTGGACGTGCAGACCACCCTGGACGACGGCGGCGTAGTGTGGGTGCTGACGCCCAAGGCCGGGCGCGACGGCTACGTGCCGCCCGCCGAGGTCCAGGAGGCGGCTCCCACGGCGGGGCTGCACGTGACCACGACCGCGCGGGTCAGCGCGGACTGGGCCGCGACCCGCCTGATGCCCAAGCGCAACGTCTGAGCACGCGCCCCGGCGTCCACAGCACAGGAGACCACCCATGCCCGAGATCGGCGACACCGCCCCGGACTTCACTCTGCCGAACCAGTTCGGCGAACCGGTCACCCTGAGCGGGCTGCGGGGACAGCCCGTGAGCATCGTCTTCTACCCGTTCGCCTTCTCCGGGACCTGCACCGGGGAGCTGTGCCGGCTGCAGGACAACCTGGCGGTGTTCGACGACGCCGGCGTGAAGCTGCTGGCGGTGTCCGTGGACTCCAAGTACGCGCTGCGGGCGTTCGCGCGGGAGGAGTCCTTCGAGTTCGACCTGCTCTCCGACTTCTGGCCGCACGGGGCCGTGGCCGAGCGCTACGGCGTCTTCGACCCCGTGGCGGGGCAGGCGGAGCGGGCCACGTTCGTGCTCGACTCCCAGGGCGTCGTCGTGGACGTCTTCCGGGCCGAGCCCGGCACGCCGCGGGAGCTCGAGGCCTACCGCGCCGCCCTGGCCAAGCTGTCGGCCTGAGGCCCCGGCGCCGTCCGAGCGACCAGCGATGCCCACCGTACGCGCCGGCTACGGCGCCCCCGTCAGTCCCGACCAGTTCCCCGATCCCGACGCCGCGAGCCTGGACGAGGGCCTCGACGCGGCGGTGCCGCTGCTGTCCGGGCGCCGGACCGCGGTGCTGACGGGAGCGGGGATCAGCACCGACTCCGGGATCCCGGACTACCGCGGACCCGGCTCGGCCCCGCGCACCCCCATGACGTTCCAGGAGTTCATGGGCAGCCCCGCGAGGCGCAGCCACTACTGGGCGCGCAACCAGTACGGCTGGCGGCACCTCGAGCGGGCCGACCCCAACCCCGGCCACGGGGTCCTCGCCCGGCTGGAGGGCGCCGGAGCGGTCGCCGGCGTCGTCACGCAGAACATCGACCGCCTGCACCAGGCGGCGGGCTCCCTCAACGTCGTGGACCTGCACGGGCGCTTCACGCGCGTGCTGTGCATGCGGTGCGGCACGCGGATCCCGCGGGCGGTGCTCTCCGACATCTTCGACGAGCTCAACCCCGGCTTCTACGACTCGATCGGCTCGCCGGAGGACATCGAGTTCGCCCCGGACGCCGACGCGGTGGTGCCGCGCACGGCGGGATTCCGTGTGCCCGACTGCCCCGTCTGCTCCGGGATCCTCAAGCCCGACGTCGTCTTCTTCGGCGAGAACGCCCCGCGGCACCGGGTGCTGCGGGCGCTGCGGATGGTGGACACCGCCGACGCCCTCCTGGTGGTGGGCTCCTCCCTCACCGTGAATTCGGGCCGCCGGTTCGTCCGGCACGCCGTGCGCGCCGGCGTGCCCGTGCTGATCGTCAACCACGGCCGGACCCGCGGGGACGCCGCCGCCCGGGTGAAGGTCGACGCCCCGGCCACCGAGTTCCTGGTCCGGCTCGAACAGCGACTCGCCCGCCCGTAGAATGGGGCACGGATGTGGCGAACACCACAGCCGTAGGGGGTGCCCGACCTGGTTACCAGTCGGTAGCACCGGGTAGCCTGTTCCGGAACCGGGTGCTGGCGGTTGCGAAAATCGTCCACCCGGTTGTCAGGGTCCTTAGCTCAGCTGGTAGAGCGCCACGTTTACACCGTGGATGTCATCGGTTCGATCCCGGTAGGACCCACGTGCCGGCCCCGGCTAGCGGAAGTACACCTGCTTCCCCCCGGCCCGCCGGCAGACGACCACGATGCTCCCCTCACGGTCCGCCTTCTGGGCCTTCTTCACGTAGGCGGAGGCCTTGCCCCCGCACAGTGCCGCGGCCTTCTCGCTGGCGCGCGTGATCGTGGCCTCGTTGAGCACCTCATTGCCGCCCACGACCACGTCGACCTTGCCGTTGGCGGCGGCGGCCGGTGCGAACCCGGGGCCCGACCACAGTGCGGCACACGCCACGGCCCCGATCACCGTTCTCCTCCACGCCCGCATCCCTACCCCCTGGACTCTGTGTGCGATGGCACCACGGTAGGGCCCCCGACCCGGTGCGGGGGGTTTGTGACAGAGGGTGTCCGGCGAGCCGTCCGCCGGGTCCGTCGGCAGGGTGCCTTCGCCACCGGGCGCCTCCGTGGGTCCCGTGAGCGGGGCGCCGAGCGGGGAACGGACCGAGCCGCCCGCCAGGGTTTGTAGGCTGGGGGCATGGCAGCAGAACAGAAAGCTCAGATCGGCGTGACCGGCCTCGCGGTCATGGGCGCCAACCTCGCCCGCAACTTCGCCCGGCACGGGTACACCGTCGCCCTCCACAACCGTTCGGTCGGCAAGACCGACGCCCTCCTCGAGGCCCACGGGTCCGAGGGGAACTTCATCCGCACCGAGACTCTCCAGGAGCTCGTCGACTCCCTCGAGACCCCCCGCCGCATCCTGGTGATGGTCAAGGCCGGGGCACCGGTGGACGCGGTGATCGAGCAGCTCGTGCCGCTGCTGGAGAAGGACGACATCATCATCGACGGCGGCAACTCCTACTTCCAGGACACCCGTCGCCGGGAGCGGGAGCTGGCCGCGCAGGGCATCGACTTCGTCGGTGTCGGCGTCTCGGGCGGGGAGGAGGGCGCCCTGCTGGGGCCTTCCATCATGCCCGGCGGACCGGCCAAGTCCTACGACGCGCTGGGGCCGCTGCTGGAGGACATCGCCGCCAAGGCCGAGGACGGCAAGCCGTGCTGCGCCTGGATCGACACCGACGGCGCGGGGCACTTCGTGAAGATGGTGCACAACGGGATCGAGTACGCCGACATGCAGGTCATCGGCGAGGCGCACGAGCTGCTGCGCGCGGTCGCCGGCATCGAGCCGGCCGAGCAGGCCGAGGTCTTCGAGCAGTGGAACACCACGGAGCTGGGCTCCTACCT
Organism: Kocuria sp. SM24M-10; assembly: GCF_001027955.1. Lineage (NCBI taxonomy): Bacteria > Bacillati > Actinomycetota > Actinomycetes > Micrococcales > Micrococcaceae > Kocuria > Kocuria sp. SM24M-10. Next base: position 6,568 of record NZ_LDNX01000136.1, read on the forward strand.
GATCGAGATCACCGCCCACGTGCTCCGGCAGGTGGACGCCCGCACGGGTGAGCCCCTGATCGACGTCATCGTGGACGCGGCCGGGCAGAAGGGCACCGGCCGCTGGACCGTCCAGGAGGCGCTGGAGCTGGGCTCCCCGGTCACCGCGATCGCCGAGTCCGTCTTCGCCCGCGCCCTGTCCTCCGCCGAGCCCGAGATGCGCCTGGAGGCCCAGCGCGTGCTGCCGGCCGGCATCGGGGGGACCACCGAGGACGTGGTGCACGACCCCGAGTTCGTCGAGGACGTGCGCAAGGCCCTCTACGCCTCCAAGCTCGTCTCCTACGCCCAGGGCCTGGACATGCTCACCATGGCCGGGGCCGAGTACGGCTGGGACCTGGACCTGGCCACCATCGCCAGCCTGTGGCGGGAGGGCTGCATCATCCGCGCCCAGCTGCTGGAGGTCATCATGGAGGCCTACCAGGGGGACGCGGCCCCGGCGAACCTGCTCTTCGCCCCGCAGTTCGTCTCCGCCATCGAGGACGCCCTGCCGTCCTGGCGCCGAGTGGTGGCCCGGGCGGTGGAGCGCGGGATCCCCGCCCCGGTGTTCGCCTCCACCCTGAACTACTACGACTCCCTGCGCCGCCCCCGCCTCAACGCGGCCCTGACCCAGGGGCTGCGCGACTACTTCGGCGCGCACACCTACCGGCGCACCGACGACGCCGAGGGCGTCTACCACACGCTGTGGTCCGGGGACCGCTCCGAGGTCATCGCCTAGCCACGAGCCGGCACCCCGGCACGCAGGAGGGCCACGCACCGCCGGGTGCGTGGCCCTCCTGCGTGCCGGGGTGCGGTCCTTCCCGGATCGGCGCCGCCTAGATCCACATCGCGGGGTCGATGTAGGTGGAGGGGTCCACCAGCGGCTGCTGCTTCTCCGGGGTGCGCGGGCGGACCTTGCCGGGGATCCCGGTCACGATCGCGTCCTCGGGCACGTCCTTGACCACCACGGCGTTGGCGCCGACCGCCGAGTCCGCCCCGATCTCCACAGGACCGAGGATCTTCGCCCCGGCGCCGATCACCACGCGGTCGCCCACGGTGGGGTGGCGCTTGACCTTCTCCAGGGAGCGGCCGCCGAGGGTCACCCCGTGGTAGATCATCACGTCCTCGCCGATCTCGGCGGTCTCCCCGATGACCACGCCCATGCCGTGGTCGATGAAGAAGCGACGACCGATGACGGCACCGGGATGGATCTCGACGCCGGTGAGGAACCGGCCGAGCTGGGAGACCGTCCGGGCGAGCAGCCGACGGTCCGGGTGCTGCCACAGCAGGTGCGAGAGGCGGTGGATCCAGATGGCGTGCAGACCCGAGTAGTTGAGGGCGATCTCCAGCCGGGAGCGGGCGGCGGGGTCGTGCGTGCGGGCCGTCTGCAGGTCCTCGGCGAGTCTGCTCCAGAAACTCAAGGTCTTCCTCTGTTCTTCCGGGGGTCGGTTCTTCCGGGGGCGGCGGCCCGGTCCGCGGCGGGGATCGACGCGGGCCGGCTGCGGGGTGCGAACCGGAACGACCCGCCCACCTCCGGGGCAACGTCGCCGGGAGGCGGCGCTATTCCCGGAAGGGGCGGGTCGTCGGCGCGGAGCGCCCGGGGCGGATCAGCCGCGGATGTCCTCGTAGAGCAGGGTCGAGATGTAGCGCTCCCCGTAGTCGCACACGACCGCCACGATCAGCTTGTCCCGGTTTTCCTCCTTGGCGGCCTCCTGCAGGGCGGCCCACACGATGGCGCCCGAGGAGATCCCGCCGAGGATGCCCTCCTTGGTGCCCAGCTCCCGGGCCACGCGCACGGAGTCCTCGACGGTCACGTCGTAGACGTCGTCGTAGATCTCGCGGTCGAGGATGTCCGGGACGAAGTTCGCGCCCAGGCCCTGGATCTTGTGGGGGCCGGCCTTGCCCTGGGTCAGCAGCGGCGAGTCTGCCGGCTCGACCACGAGCAGGCGGACGTCCGGCTTCTGCTCGCGCAGGTACCGCCCCGCGCCCGTGATGGTGCCGCCGGTGCCCACGCCCGAGATGAAGATGTCGACCTCGCCGTCGGTGTCCTCCCAGATCTCGGGACCGGTGGTGGCGTAGTGCACCGCGGGGTTCGCCTCGTTGGCGAACTGGCTGGCCAGGACGGCGTTCTCGGTGCCGTCGACAATCTCGCGGGCCTTGTCGACCGCTCCGCGCATGCCCTCGGCGCCGGGGGTGAGCACGATCTGGGCGCCGTAGGCGCGGAGCATGACGCGGCGCTCCGTGGACATGGTCTCGGGCATGGTCAGGATGACCTTGTACCCGCGGGCCGCGCCGACCATGGCCAGCGCGATGCCGGTGTTGCCGGAGGTGCCCTCCACGATCGTGCCGCCCGGCTTGAGCTTGCCGGACTTCTCCGCGGCGTCGATGATGGCCACGCCGATCCGGTCCTTGACCGAGTTGGCCGGGTTGTAGAACTCCAGCTTCACGGCGACGTTGCCGGGCAGGCCCTCGTCGAGCCGGTTCAGGTGGACGAGCGGGGTGCGGCCCACGATCTCGGTGACGTCGTTGTAGATCTTCGCCATGTGCGTACCTCGGTTTCTGCGTGGTCGGTTCTCGGTGGGGTGGGAACGTGCTCCTGCGCCGCCGGGCCCTGGGGGTGCCCGCGGCGGCGCGGTCCTAGCTCAGCCTAGCCAGGCGCCGCAACTGCTACTACGCGGTAAGCCACGCGGAGTAACGTTGCCGGACCTTGGCCAGCTTGGGATTGATGATCACCTGGCAGTACCCGTTCCAGGGCTGCTCGGCGTAGAAGTCCTGGTGCTCGGGCTCGGCCTCCCAGAAGGTGCCCAGCGGCTCGAGGGTGGTGACGATCGGCCGGTCCCACAGCGGCTGCGTGCGCTCGATGGCGGCCGCGAAGAGCTCCCGCTGGGCGTCGTCGGCCCAGAACATCGCCGAGCGGTACTGGGTGCCGACGTCGTAGCCCTGCCGGTTGAGGGTGGTGGGGTCGTGACCGGTGAAGAAGAGGTCGAGGATCACGTCCGCCGGCACGACGGAGGGGTCGAAGGTCACGGCGACCGCCTCGGCGTGCCCGGTGCTGCCGGCGCAGACCTCGTAGTAGCCGGGACGGTCCGTGGCGCCGCCGGTGTAGCCGGAGACCACGGAGGTGACGCCCCGCGTGATCCGGTACACCGCGTCGAGACACCAGAAACATCCGCCCGCGAGCACGAAGGTCACGGAGGCAGGACGGTCGTCGGGGGCGGAGCGGTCGTCGGGGGAGGGTCGGTCCTCGGGGACGGGGCGTGCGTCGGCGTGCTCGGGAAAGGCCATGCCCCGTACAACACCGCGCCGCGCGCAACATTCCCGAGGCCGCGCCCGGACCCGCCGGGGCCTCCGTCGGGCGGACTCCTAGACTGGGCCCATGAGCCAGCAAAGCACGGCCCCGCCCGGACCCGCCCCCACGCTGTCGGAGGTGCTCGAGGTCGTCGAGGCGCTCTGGCCGCTGCACCTGCAGGAGCCCTGGGACGCCAGCGGGCTCGTCACCGGGCGCCCGGAGCAGCCCGTGCGCCGGATCCTGTTCGCCGTGGACCCCGTGGCCGACGTGGTGGACGAGGCCGTGTCCACCGGCACCGACCTGCTCCTCACCCACCACCCGCTGCTGCTGCGCGGAGTCACCTCCGTGGCCGCGGACGGCTTCAAGGGCGCGGCCGTGCACGAGCTCATCGAGCACCGGTGCGCCCTGCTCGCCTGCCACACCAACGCGGACTCCGCCCCGGACGGCGTCTCGGACGCCGTGGCCCGCGCGGCAGGGCTCACGACGACGACGCCGCTCGCCCCGCACCCGGCCGATCCCACGGTGGGCATCGGCCGGGTGGGCGAGCTGCCCGAACCGGTGTCCCTGGCGCAGCTGGCACGGCGCCTGGCCGCCGCCGTCCCGGCCACCGCCCACGGGGTGCGTGTGGCGGGGGATCCGGACACCCCGGTGCGCCGCGTCGCGGTGTGCGGCGGGGCGGGGGACTCCCTCTTCGACGAGGTGCGGGCCAGCGGCGCCGACGTCTACGTCACCGCGGACCTGCGCCACCACCCCGCCTCCGAGGCCCGCGAGGCGGCCCTCGGCCCGGGTGCGGACGGCACCCCCTGCCTCGTGGACCTCTCCCACTTCGCCAGCGAGTGGCTGTGGCTGCCCGTGGGCGCGGCGGCACTGCGCGCGGCGCTCGCCGAGCGCGGCCACGACGTGGCGGTCGAGGTCTCGGTGCGCCGCTCCGACCCGTGGGACTTCCGTGTCGACCACCCCGCCCACGACCACGGGAACGCCGACCGCCCGGCCCACGGCCACGCTGGTCTCGACCACCCTGTCCAGGGCGGACTTGGCCACGACGAATCTGTCCAGGACGAGTCTGGCCACGACAAGTCCGGCCATGACCAGTTCGGCCATGACCAGTCCGGCCACCATCACTCCGGCCACGACCACCGGCCGGCCGGCCGCCCCGGCCACGACCGCCCCGGCCACGACCGCTCCGGCCCGACCCCAGGAGGACCAGCATGAGCACCGCCACGCCCGAGCAGCAACGAGCGCTCCTGGAGCTCGAGCGCGTCGACGCCCGGCTGCGCCGCATCGCGGCCCGGATCGGGGAGCTGAGGACCGACCCCGAGGTCGCCGCCGCGCTACAGCTGCGGGCCCGGGCGATCGCCGCGGCCAAGGAGCTCGACGCCGGGGAGCAGGACATCCGGCAGCGGCTGGCCGCGGCGGAGGAGAAGGTCGCCCGCGTCCAGGCCTCCATCGAGAAGGACCGCCGTCGCCTGGAGCAGGGCGGGACCGCCAAGGACCTCATGGGGCTGCAGCACGAGATCGACACCCGCACCCGGCAGCTGGCCGCGGCGGAGGAGGCGGAGCTGGAGCTCATGCAGGAGCTCGACGACGCCGCCGAGCACCGCGCCCGCATCACGCCCCGGCTCAGGGCGGCGGACGCCGACGCCCGGGGGCGCGTGGCCGCCCGGGACGAGGAGGGGCAGGCCCTGACGGCGGAGCGCGAGAAGCTGGCGGCCACGCGCGAGGCCGCGGCGCAGGCCGTGGGCGCCCCCGCGCTGGTCGCCCGGTACGAGCGGATCCGCACCGGCCGCAGCACGGAGCGCCCGGCGGCCGCGGAGCTGCGGGGCAGCGTGTGCGGGTCCTGCGGGACGGCGCTGAGCCCCACCGACGCGGCGACCTTCCGGGCGGCGAACCCGGACGAGGTGCTCACCTGCCCGGAGTGCGGGGTGATCCTGGTCCGCGGCTGAGCGCCGACGGGCGGGGAGGAACGGGGGACAGGCCGGCCTGTAAGCCGGGTTCTGTGCACACGGCCGGTCGCCCGGGCCGTGCTGGTGACCATCCATCTAGGCCCGTCGTTGCCGACGGGCTCCAGCGGCCTACCCGGGTGCTCGGGCGAGCAGCCCTCGGGCGCACCCTGTCTGGCCTTGCTCCGGATGGGGTTTACCGAGCCGCGCCGGTCACCCGGCGCGCTGGTGGTCTCTTACACCACCTTTTCACCCTCACCCGCTGCCCGGACGGACCGGGGCGGGCGGTCTGTTTTCTGTGGCACTTTCCTGCGGGTTCCCCCGAGTGGGCGTTGCCCACCATCCTGCTCTGCGGAGCCCGGACTTTCCTCGCGCCGCCGACCCGGAGGTCGCGGCCCGCGGTCACCCGGCCGGCCTGTCCGCCGTCCATCCTACCCGCCCGGGATCCTGTCCGGCCCCGCTGCCCGGCCCCGCTGTCGGGACTCGCTGCCCGGCCCCGCTGCCCGGGATCCTGTCCGGCGCCGGTGCCCGGCCCTGCTGCCCGGCCCCACGGCAGGGTCCCGGAGGCAGGATCCGGCGGGACCTGCCGCCGGGACGTCCACGCCCGCACGGGTCACTAGACTTCTGCGGGTGCTCATTCTGCTGCCCCCCTCCGAGACCAAGACCGCCCCCGTCTCCGGCGAGCCCGTCGACACCGGGGCCCTCGCGTTCCCCGAGCTCACGCCCGCCCGTGAGCAGGTCCTCGCCGAGCTGGCGAGCGCGAGCAGCCGCGCGGACGCCCTGGACGTGCTGGGCGTGGGGCAGCGGCTGCGAGAGGAGGTCGAGCGCAACACCCGTCTGGGTGCCGAGCCCGCGGCGCCGGCGCTGCACGTCTACACCGGGGTGCTGTACGACGCCCTGGACCCGGCCGGGCTCACGCCCGCGGAGCGGGAGGCGGCGGCGGCCTCCCTCGTCGTCGTCTCCGCCCTGTGGGGCGCGGTGCGGCCCACGGACCGGATCCCGGCCTACCGGCTGTCCATGGGGACGGAACTGCCCCGTCTGGGCAAGCTCGCGGCCCACTGGAAGCGCCACCTGCCCGCCGCGCTCGGACCCGCCGCGGAGGACCGCCTCGTGGTCGACTGCCGCTCGGCCGCCTACGCGGCCGCGTGGCGTGCCCCCCGGGAGCGGACGGTCGGGGTCAAGGTCGTCCGGGAACGGGGCGGGACGCGCACGGTCGTCTCGCACATGGCCAAGCACACCCGCGGGCTGCTCGCCCGGCACCTGGTGCAGCGTGCCGCCGGGGGCGAGCGCGTCGGGACGCCCCAGGAGCTGCTCGCGGCGGCGGGGGAGCGCTGGCGGGCGGAGCTCCGGGAGCCCACGGCCCGCTCGGCCGGGGAGCTCGTGCTGGTGCTGCCCGGGGACTGAGGCGTCCCCGGCGGCTCAGTGCCCGAACGGGTCCTCGTCGACCCCCGGGGTCCAGCTGTGGCCGTCCCGGCCCCAGCCCTCCGCCTTGACCGCCCTGCGGGCCTTGCGGGCCCACTTGTCGTTGAGCCGGTCCAGGTAGAGCTTGCCGTCCAGGTGGTCGTACTCGTGCTGCATCACCCGGGCGAACCAGCCCTTGGCCTCGAAGGCCACCGGTGCTCCTGCGGCGTCGACCCCGGCCACCCGCACCCAGTCCGCCCGTCTGAGCGGCCAGCTGTAGCCCGGCACGGAGAGGCAGCCCTCCGACTCCTCGTCCGGGTCCGGGGCGTCCTGGGAGATCTTGCCGAGGGTCAGCACGGGGTTCACGAGCACCCCGCGCGGCGGGACCCCGTCGTCGTTCTGGAACGCGTAGGTGAAGATCCGCAGGCCCACGCCGATCTGCGGGGCGGCCAGCCCCACGCCGTGGGCGGCGTCCATGGTCTCGTACATGTCCTCGACGAGGGCGCGCAGCTCGTCGTCGAACGCCGTCACCTTGGCGGCGGGGCGGTGCAGGACGGGGTTGCCGGTGATCACCACGGGGCGGATGGCCATGACGCACTTCCTTCGACTTGCCGGGGGCCTCGCCCCTGCACGGGCCGGGGCGGGAACGACGAAAGGCCGTCCCGAGTCCTCGGGACGGCCTTTCACAGCGGGTGAGCGACGGGGGTTGAACCCGCGACCTCCTGGACCACAACCAGGCGCTCTGCCGAACTGAGCTACGCCCACCATGAACGCCCGCCGGAAGACCGTGCTTCCGCTGGGCAACGCATACGAGTGTACCGCATTCCCGGACCGCACCCGACCACGCCCGCCACGGCCTCACCGGGGCGGGCGACGTCCCGGTCGCTCAGGCGCCGGTGCGGGACCCGGCGATCTCCGCGGCGATGGCCCGCGCGGTCTCGGAGTCGGGCCCCGGCTCGGGGGCGAAGACGGCCCGGCGGTAGTAGCGCAGCTCGTCGATCGAGTCCCGGATGTCGCCCAGCGCCCGGTGGTTGCCGGTCTTCGGCGGCGCCTGGAAGTAGGCGCGCGGGAACCAGCGGCGGGAGAGCTCCTTGATGGTGGAGACGTCGATCACGCGGTAGTGCAGGTGCTCCACCACCTGGGGCATGTCCCGGACCAGGAAGGTGCGGTCCGTGCCCACGGAGTTGCCGCCCAGCGGGGCCTTGCCCGGTTCGGGCACCCACTGCCGGATGTAGGCGAGGACCTGCTCCTGGGCCTGCTCCATCGTCAGGCCGGAGGGCAGCTCGTCGAGCAGCTTGGACGCCGTGTGCATGTTCCGCACGAAGTCGCCCATCTGCGCCAGGGCCTCGTCGGTGGGGCGGATCACCACGTCGACGCCCTCGCCGAGGACGTTGAGCTCGTCGTCGGTCACGAGGGCCGCGACCTCGATGAGGGCGTCCTCCTCGAGGGACAGCCCCGTCATCTCGCAGTCGATCCACACAATGCGTCCGTTGGAAGTAGCCACCCCGACAATCTACCGTGCGGCCCCGACGCCGTGTCCCGCGCGCACGGCCCTGCCGGGTGCTCTCCCCGGCGGCGACGATAGGATCGGGGCGACCACGGGTCCGCGCTGCGCCCAGCCGCGGCCGCCCGCAGCCACCGGACGGGCGCATCGGGAGAGCAGTGCAGACCACATCGAGGACGCCGGCGCCGGGAGAGGGCGCCGAGCCGCTGGCGGGCCCCGACGGCTCCCGCCTCGTCTCCGGCTCCCTGCTGCGCACCGTGCTCATGGGCGCCCTCGGCTCGCTCATGCTCTTCGTCGGCTCCCTCGGCGTCGGCTGGCTCGCCTCGGTCTCCCCGCTGCGCCAGATGCCGGTCATCATCGCCATGCGCTTCACCACCGCGGGCGCGATCGTGTCGATCCTCCTGCTCGCGGTGGGCGGGATGCTGCTGATCCGGGAGTGGCTGCGGCTGGGCCAGAAGCTCAACCGGTGGGGTCCCGGCAGCGGGCGGTGGGTGCTCATCGCCATCGCCGCCTGGTCGGCGCCCATGCTGGTGACGATCCCCCTGTTCAGCCGGGACGTGTACTCCTACATCGGCCAGGGCCGGGTGATGGCCAACGGGCTCAATCCCTACGAGCACGGGGTCTCCACGATCGACAACTTCTTCCAGCTCGGCGCCGACCAGATGTGGTCCGAGTCCCCGCCTCCCTACGGGCCCCTGTTCCTGTGGCTGGAGCAGCTCGTGGTGGCCGTGACCGGGGCGAACCCGGACGCGGCCGTGCTGTGGTTCCGGGCGATGTGCGTGCTGGCCGTGATCGCCTGCATGTGGCTGATCCCGCGGCTGGCGCGGCTGCACGGGATCAACCCCGCCCGGGCCCTGTGGCTCAGCGTGGCCAACCCCCTGTTCCTGACCAACTTCATCGTCTCGGTGCACAACGACGCGATCATGATCGCCCTGGCCCTGGCCGGCACCTACGTGGCCGCGGTGCACCGGAACTGGAAGGGCGGGCTGGCCGGCACGGCGCTCGTCACCCTCTCCGTGGCCGTCAAACCCATCACGCTCGTCTTCCTGCCGTTCATCGGCCTGCTCTGGGCCGGGAAGAACGCCTCGTGGCCGCGCCGCTTCGTGGTGTGGTTCCTCACCCTCGTGTGGGCACTGGCCCTGTTGGGGCTGATGGGCCTGGTCAACGGGTTCGGCTTCGGCTGGGTCGCCGCGATGTCCACCCCCGGCTCGGTGTCCATCTGGTACGCCCCGGTGGGCTTCCTGGGCGGGCTGGCGTCGGCCCTGGCCGCCGCGGTGGGGGCCGACGCCGGGCAGTGGCGCGGCACGGTCCACTCGATCGGGCAGGCCCTTGCCGTGCCGGTCATCCTGTGGCTGATGTTCACGGGCCGCGACGAGCGGATCATCCGACGGCTGGCCTGGGCGTTCGCGGCCATCGTGCTGTTCTCCCCGATGATCCAGGCCTGGTACGTGGTCTGGCTCATCCCGCTCTTCGCGGTCACGGGCATCCGCAGCGACTGGCAGGTGGACGTCCTGTTCTTCCTCACCGCCTTCTTCATGATCTACGCGGTCTCGGACCAGCTCGACGTCTTCCCGTACCTGGACCTCGACCTGAGCTCCGGCCGGCTGATCGCGGCGGTGGTGGCGCTGTCCTACGGGGTCTACCTGTGGTTCCTCGACCCCGCCACCAAACGCCTGCTCCGCGGCCGCTCCGAGCCCCCGGTGCGGAGCGCCGTCATCTGAGGGTGCCGTGCGGGGCGCCACGAATTGGTAAACTCGTTCGCGGCGCCCAGGGCACGGACCCTGGCGGCCCGCCTCAGTAGCTCAGTGGATAGAGCAGGAGCCTTCTAATCTCTTGGTCGGGGGTTCGACTCCCTCCTGGGGCACACCGAACGGACCACCGAGAACCCCGTTCCGACCGGCTGATGCGCCGGTCGGAACGGGGTTTCCCCATGTCCGGCACGGGGTGCCACCAGGATCGCCGTGACCCGCTCGGGGGAACGAGCTCGTCCAGCACCCCGCACCCGCCCCCTGGTGAGCGCTCGGAGCGTCCGCTGCCGGTCGCCATCACCACCTCCTGCGAGCCTCCCACGCTTCGTGGGCTTCAGGCAGGATCACGTGTGCAGCCCCGAGCGGGCCTGGACGTTCTCTTCCGGCGTGCTCGCGTGCTGGACGCGCACGAGGGCGTCGCGGCCCGTCCGTCAGCGCGGGAGCGTTTCGCGAGCGTGGTCGATGAGCTCGCCGACCATGCCGACCCAGACCTGGCGTTGGAACTGGGTCAGCGGCTCCGCCCCTTCGGCGACGGCGGCCTGCAGCAGGTCGTGGAAGCGGGCGATGTCCTCGAGGCGTTCCGGACTGATCATACTTTTGAGGCTATCCGAGATGTCCCGTGTACCCCGGACAGGCCGCGGCCTTTCGCCTCGACCCGCCGCCGCCGGGTGCCTCGGCCGTGGAGTCATGCGGCCGAGGGGTGCCCGAGGACACATTACCGTCTGGTAGTTTATTCTCGGCACTGGCTCACACCGGTGCGGCAGCCCGCGCTGCGCCGTTCCCTGACGGCGTCCGGCTGCACCATGCGCTCACGCGCAGCGGAGCGCCCCCACCCTCTCCCGGGCGGGGGCGCTTTCGTGCGGCTCCCCGGCTTCGCGCGGTGGGGGCAGCACCGAGCGTTGAGCGTGCTGGGGGACCACGATCTCGATCGGGCGGGATCTGCTGCCGGTGTTCCGGGAGCGGACGCAGGCCGGGGAGGTCACCACTGGGAGGTGCAGCACTGTGGCGCGCCACGAGCCGGCGCAGGGACAGGCATCCGCACCCATCCAGCGACATCAGCGGATCGATCATCTCGTCGTCGGGGGTTCGAGTCCGTTCCGGGGTGCTGGAAAACGATTCGTCGGACAGGCCGTCGCACCCCCCATCGTCGCGACGGTTGCGCAGCCTGCCGCGGCCGGGAGGTCAGGCGTGAGCGCGGCAGCCCGGAGGCTGACTCGTCATGCAGTGCGGTCGTGATGGCGCTCCAGGAGTTTGCATGTGAGAATACGGTCCTCACCCGTGGGGTCGGGTGAGGTCCCTCGCAGAGAGTCCTGCCGCTCATGACACTCAAGGAACGGCTCAGCAGCCGTCACAACCTTCTCAACGCCGTCCGCATCGTGTTCGCGGCCATGGTCATCCTCGGTCATGCGTGGCCGCTCACCGGTGCCTCCGGGCACGGCCTGGAGTTCCTCTCGGACGTGGCCGTCAACGGCTTCTTCCTGGTGAGCGGTTATCTCATCGCAGAGAGCCGCACGCGGACGCAGTTCGTCCCCTACCTCTGGCGGCGCCTCCTGCGGATCTATCCGGGCTTCCTCGTCAGCCTCCTCGTGGTGGCGGCGATCTTCGCGCCGTTGGGCGCCCGCCTGGGCGGCCAGGCCTTCGACCTGCGCTCGGCCGCGGATTTCGTGGTGTCGAACAGTGCGCTCAGGATCACCCAGTGGGAGATCGACGGGTCGCTCGCCGGGGCCCCCGTCGACGGGGCGTGGAACGGCTCCCTGTGGACCCTCTTCTACGAAGCGGTCGCCTATCTCACCCTGGGCGCAGTGCTCAGCCTCTCCGTGGCCGTCCGGCGAGCCCGGTGGGTCCTGCCCGCGCTGGCCCTGGCGGTCATCGGCCTCCGCGTGCTGGCCGAGGGCCCGCTGGAGGTCACCACCACCCTCTACCTCAACGGGCTCCGGCTCGCCGGCTACTTCCTGGCCGGCGCGGCCGTCTGGGCCTGGTCCGACCGCTGGAGACCACGCCCGTGGCACGTGGCGGCCGCGGTCGTCGCGTACCTGGTCCTGACCAACGAGGGCTGGGCGGACCTGTTCGGCCAGTTCCCGCTCGCCGTCGCGGTCCTCGGCATCGGATCCCTGCCCTCCCGCAACTGGACGACCCGCACGGACCTGTCCTACGGCGTCTACATCTACGCCTATCCCGTCCAGCAGCTGCTGGTCATGCTCGGCACCGCGGCGTGGGGCGTCACCACGAACATCGTGCTCACCGTGATCCTGGTGCTGCCCCTGGCCCTCCTGTCCTGGACGCTCGTGGAGAAGCCGGCGCTGCGCGCCAAGAGACTCCTCGACCCGCGGGTCCCGGTGTCGCCGAGCCCCCAGTAGACGGACGCGGCGGTCGACGGCCGCGGCGACGCGCGGCCCCGGGTCTGGCTGCCGGCGTGCGACGGCCTCCGCTGCGCGCGGCGCCGGTTCGTGCGGCCCGGGCACCGTCCGCCGCGTGCGGCGCGGAAGTGGGGACAGCCCGACTCGGTGCATTCGCATAAGTTAAGAGGTGTTCCGCGAGACGCGGCCCACCCGATCTCGTCCCGCCCTCGGCAGGGCGGCGAGCCGGGCGCACGATCCTCGCTCACTCCGGCGGCAGCTCGCCGGGGTGGCTGCTCCGGAGGGGAGACCCGGGGCGGCCAGGGCCACGCCTGCGGACCCGACCAGGGGAGGAACCATGAGCGTCACCATCATCCGGCAGTGGGTGGGCGGAGGGGCCCGCCACCACCACTACGAGACCGTCGAGGAGGCCGCGGAGGACACCAAGGACTTCATCGCGCGGCACGTCGACGAGGACATCGCTCCCGACCGCCTGGAGGCCATCATCCGCAGCGTCATCGACAGCCACTGCGTCCAGCTCGACACCCGCACGGGGGGCATCATCACCGGGCAGGGCCTCATCGTCTAGGGCACGCCGGGACCGGGCCGGGGCCGTGCAGCGCGGACCCGGTCCCGGCGTCCGCACTGCACCTGCGAGCGGTCACCCGGATCGGGCACCGGCATGGGACCTCGGTCCGCACCCGCCGTTCCGTCCGGAACTCCCGGGCCGGGCCCACGGCCGTGCGGGCTCCTGCCCGGACGGCCGCCGCCGGGGGAGGCCCGGACCGTGACGGGCCGTCCACGGCGCATCCACAGGGGCTCGCGCACCGGTAGTAGGGGTGAGGGCACCCGCGCAGGATGACGTCCGGCGGGCCACCGCCCGACCGGCCGCTGCGACGTTCATCGAGGTGAGCACGATGGCCCAGATCCGGCTCTGCCCGTGCGGGGCGCCACCCGTCCACGGGCCGTGGTGCTGGGCGTGCGCCCAGGAGCAGGAGAGGCAGCACCGCCCGCTCGGCGTGATCACCTGGGACACGGCCGACCTGGACTGAGGCAGCGCCGCCAGCCTGCTCGCCACCGTCCACCGGCCCGGTCCGCACGAGACCGGTCCCGGGCGGCCTCAGGTCGGCACGTATGGCAGCGGTTCCCGAACGTGAACGGCCGCGGACCGGTCCGCATGGCAGCGGCTCCGGAACCCGGGCGGCCGCGGGTCGGTCCGCACTGCACCGGTCACCGGACCCGGGGGCCGCGGTCCCGCTCCTCCACAACCGGGCCTCCGGGGCGGCGTCCCGGGCCGGGAGCGCAGGACCCTGGGTGCACCCCGACACCGGGGCCAGCCCGGCCGAACGGCCGCCGTCCAGAGGAGTTCCCGATGACCGAGCAGATCACCGTCCGCGGCTACGTGGCCACCGACCCCGAGTCCCGCAACCTGCCCGACGGCACCGTGGTGGTGACCTTCCGCCTCGCCTCCACGCCGCGCTGGTTCGACCAGCAGAGCTCGGCCTGGCGCGACGGTCACACCAACTGGTTCTCGGTGCAGGCGTTCCGCGCGCTGGGGCTCAACGCGCTGGCGAGCATCAAGAAGGGTCAGCCGGTGGTGGTGGTCGGCAAGCTGAAGGTCCGGTTCTGGGAGGGAGAGCACGGGCGCAACACCGCCGTGGACGTGGACGCCGTCTCCATCGGGCACGACCTGGCGCTGGGCACCGCCTGCTTCCAGCGCACCGTCACCTCTTCCCCGGCCGCGGAGCAGAACGGGGCCACCGGACCGGACGGGGAGAGCACGGCGCAGTCGGCCCCGGGGGAGGCGGCGGATGCCTCCGGGGAGAGCCGGGACCCGGCCGCGGACGACCCGCCGGCCCCCGAGGGCGTCGACCCGGAGACCGGCGAGATCCGTCCCGGAAGCGAACCGGGCCGCCGCCCGCGCCGGCAGCCTGCGACCGCCTGAGCCGCCCGCCCGGCCACCGCCCGCAGCCCGGCCGGGCAGGCGCGGGGCCCAGCCGTTCCCGCTCCGTCCCCGCCGGTGGGCGGGGACGGAGCGGGGTAGCCTTGAGGGCATGGCGGAATTCATCTACACAATGTCCAAGGCCCGCAAGACCGTGGGCGACAAAGTCATCCTCGACGACGTCACCATGTCCTTCTACCCCGGCGCGAAGATCGGCGTCGTGGGACCCAACGGCGCCGGCAAGTCCACCATCCTCAAGATCATGGCCGGCCTCGACCAGCCCTCCAACGGCGAGGCCCGGCTCAGCCCCGGCTACACCGTGGGCATCCTGCTGCAGGAGCCGCCGCTCAACGAGGAGAAGACCGTCCTCGGCAACGTGGAGGAGGGCGTCGGCGAGATCAAGGCCAAGCTCGACCGCTTCAACGAGATCTCCGAGCTGATGGCCCAGCCCGACGCCGACTTCGACGCCCTGATGGAGGAGATGGGCCGGCTGCAGGAGGACATCGACACCGCCAACGCCTGGGACCTCGACTCCCAGCTGGAGCAGGCGATGGACGCGCTGCGCTGCCCGCCGCCGGACGCCGACGTCAAGGTCCTCTCCGGTGGTGAGCGCCGCCGCGTGGCCCTGTGCAAGCTGCTGCTGCAGAAGCCGGACCTGCTGCTGCTCGACGAGCCCACCAACCACCTCGACGCCGAGTCCGTGCTGTGGCTGGAGCAGCACCTGAAGGACTACCACGGCGCCGTCATGGCCGTGACCCACGACCGGTACTTCCTGGACCACGTGGCCGAGTGGATCTGCGAGGTCGACCGCGGCCGCCTCTACGGCTACGAGGGCAACTACTCGGCCTACCTCGAGACCAAGCGCGCCCGCATGGAGGTGCAGGGCAAGAAGGACGCCAAGCAGGCCAAGCGCCTGGCCGACGAGCTCGAGTGGGTCCGCTCCAACGCCAAGGGGCGGCAGGCCAAGTCCAAGGCCCGCCTGGCCCGCTACGAGGAGATGGCCGCCGAGGCCGAGAAGACCCGCAAGCTCGACTTCGAGGAGATCCAGATCCCGCCGGGACCGCGGCTGGGCAACCTCGTGATCGAGGCGAAGGACCTGCAGAAGGGCTTCGGGGACCGCTCCCTGATCAAGGACCTGTCCTTCTCCCTGCCGCGCAACGGCATCGTGGGCGTCATCGGCCCCAACGGCGTCGGCAAGTCGACCCTGTTCAAGACCATCGTGGGCCTCGAGGAGCTGGACGGGGGCGAGCTGAAGATCGGCGACTCGGTGAAGATCTCCTATGTGGACCAGAACCGCGCGAACCTCGACGCCAGCAAGTCGCTGTGGGAGGTCGTCTCGGACGGCCTGGACTACATCAACGTCGGCAACGTGGAGATGCCCTCGCGCGCCTACGTCTCGGCGTTCGGGTTCAAGGGCCCGGACCAGCAGAAGAAGGCCGGAGTGCTCTCCGGCGGCGAGCGGAACCGGCTCAACCTGGCCCTGACCCTCAAGCAGGGCGGCAACCTGCTGCTGCTCGACGAGCCGACCAACGACCTCGACGTCGAGACCCTCGGCTCGCTGGAGAACGCGCTGCTGGAGTTCCCGGGCTGCGCCGTGGTCGTCTCCCACGACCGGTGGTTCCTGGACCGGGTCGCCACGCACATCCTCGCGTGGGAGGGCACCGAGGAGGAGCCGGACAACTGGTACTGGTTCGAGGGCAACTTCGAGGCGTACGAGGCCAACAAGGTGGAGCGCCTGGGCGCCGACGCCGCGCGGCCGCACCGGGTCACCCACCGCCGCCTGACCCGCGACTGACCGGCACTCTACGCGGACCGGGGGAGGCCCCGGCCGACGCACAGCAGGGGCCCGTCCGGCCGGGAAGAACAGTTTCCTCCCGGCCGGACGGGCCCCTGCGTCGCACCGGGGGCGGAGGAGCTAGGCGAACTCCGGGAAGCGCATCATGCCCTCCTGGGCGGTGGTGGCCACCAGCCGGCCGTCCCGGGTGAACATCCGTCCCACGCCCAGCCCGCGCGCCGAGGAAGCGTTGGGCGAGGACTGCACGTAGAGCAGCCACTCGTCGGCGCGGGCCTCGCGGTGCCACCACATGGCGTGGTCGAGGGAGGCGAGGTTCATGCCCGGCTCGATCCAGGTCTTCCCGTGCAGCCGCAGGATCGGCTCGAGCAGGGTGTAGTCGCTGGCGTAGGCCAGGGCCGCGCGGTGCACGTCCGGATCGTCGGGCAGCGGCTTGAGCGTCTTGATCCACACCGCGTTGAACGGCTCGCCGCGGGAGTCGGGCTGGAAGTAGATGGGCTCGGTGATGTAGCGCATGTCGAAGGGCCGTTCGTGGGCGATCGCCTGCGCCTCCGGGGCGTCGATGTGGCCCAGCAGCTCGACGGCGCTGGGCAGCGACTCGGGGTCGGGCAGGCTGCGCGGCGACTCGTCCTGGTGGTCCAGGCCTCGGGCGGGGACCTGGAAGGAGGCGATGGCCGAGAGGATGGCGCGCCCGTCCTGGTAGGCGTGCACCCGGCGGGCGGAGAACGAGCGGCCGTCGCGGATCCGCTCCACGCCGAAGGTGATGGGCTGCGACACGTCCCCGGCGCGCAGGAAGTACGCGTGCAGGGAGTGGATGATCCGCTCCGGCTCCACCGTGCGCATCGCGGCGGTGGCGGCCTGGGCCAGGACCTGCCCGCCGTAGACCCGGCCGCGGGCGGGGGAGATGGAGTGGCCCACGTAGATGTCCTCGAGGGTGCGGGCGCCGCCGCCGTCGGCGAGGTCCAGCATGTCGAGCAGCGCCTGCGTGGGGTCCGGGATGGGGCTGTAGGTCATGGGCTTCACTCTAGCCAAGGCCCCGGTCCTTCCCGCCGCCCGCCCGGGCCGCGGCGCGCTGTCGTGGCGCTCTCGCGGTGGTGGCCGGGTGTGATGGGATGGGGAGCATGTCTTCCCTGCTGATCCCCATCCAGATGCGCTTCGGCGACATCGACAGCTACGGCCACGTCAACAACGTCACCATGCTGCAGTACCTGGAGGACGCCCGGGTCCGGCTCATGTCCCGCGCGCTTCCCGAGGACGCCGCGGCGGGGATCCCGGAGGGGGCGTCGTTCCGCTCCCTGCTGGGGGAGCGGCAGACCGTGATCGGGCGCCAGGAGATCGAGTACACGGAGCAGCTGCTGTACCGGCCCGAACCGGTGTTCGTGCGGGTGTGGGTCTCCTCCGTGGGCGGGTCCAGCTTCGTGCTGGACTACGCGGTGCAGGAGGAGGACGGCTCGCGGGTCTACGCCGTGGCGCAGACCGCCGTCGTGCAGATCGACCGGCGCACCGGGCGGCCCGTCCGCCTGGACGGTACGCAGCGGGAGCTGCTCGAGCAGTGGGTGGATGCCCCCACCCGGTTCGCCCGCCGGCCCGCTCCCGCCGAGGCCCGAGCCCGATGAGCCGTTCTCTGCCGCTGACCGACCCGCGCGACGTCGCGGACCTGCGGACCTTCCTGACCCGCGCCCGCGGGGTGGACCCGCAGGGCGCGGTGCGCTTCCAGGCGCGCGGGCGCGCCGTGGGCGCGTACGTGTGCGTGCTGGAGCCCCACGGCCTGCTGGACCGCACGCCCACGGTGCTGGGGCTGCGCACCGCCGCGCTGGCCCGCGAGCACGACCTGGACGTCACGGTCCCGCTGGGCGGGGTGCTCGACCGGATGTCCCGGCAGGGCCAGGAGCAGGCCGAGGTGGGGCTGCCGCCGATGGACGCGGCCGTCTCCTGGGCCGGCATCGCCCCGCCGCTGAGCGGGTGGACGCCGGTGGGCGCGGTGGCCGGCGACGCCCTGCGCGAGACGGCCCGGGCGGGGATCGCCGAGGTCGCCCGCACGGTGCCTACGGACGCCGGAGCCGCCGTCGTGGACACCGTGCGCTCGCAGGTCTGGAGCCGCTCGTCGGGATGGGCCGAGGCCCTCGCCGGGCGTCTGGGCGGCGCCGCGGTGCCGGACGGCGCGGCGTTCGCGGCGTACTCGCTGGGCTTCCTCCGCCCCGGCGCGGAGGTCGCCGTGGCCGAGAACGGCCGCTGGGTGCGCCTGAGCACCCCGGGCGGCCACGTGCTCACCAAGCGCTGAGCCCGCCGCCGCGGACCCGGGCTCAGCCGGGACGGTTGATCATGGCGTGGGCGGCGCGGTCGAAGTAGTCCCAGATGATCCCGTCGTGCAGCGGCGAGAGCTCCAGGGTGTCCAGGGCCGCGCGCATGTGCTTCAGCCAGGTCTCCCGGGCCCACACGTCCACGGGGAACGGCATGTGCCGCATCCGCAGCCGCGGGTGCCCGCGCTGCTCGGAGTAGGTGGTGGGCCCGCCCCAGTACTGCTCGAGGAACATCCGCAGCCGCTCCTCGGCGGGGCCGAGGTCGTCCTCCGGGTACAGCGCCCGGAACCGCTCGTCCTCGGCCACCCGGGCGTAGAACTCGTGCACGAGCTTCACGAACGTCTCGTGCCCGCCGACCTGCTCGTAGAACGACGCCGACGTGCCCGCCTCGGCCTCCTGCCGCTCGTCGCCGACCTGCGGCACGGGCCGGCGCAGCTGGGACAGCGGCGCCCCCACCGAGAAGGACCGGGACCCGGGCGGGGCCGCGGCCGCGGGGTCCGTGCGCGGGGCGCCCCCGGGCTCACCGGGGGACTCAGGAACGGGCCCGGGCGGCCTCTGCTCGTCGCTCATGCCCGCGCCACCTCGTACCGGGCGTCCACGGCCTGGCCGCGCACCGCGCGGGCGGTGGCGTCGCGCTGCTCGAGCACGAGCCGGCGCAGCCCGTGCAGGTCCTCGGGCAGCCCGGCCAGGAACGCGTCCGTGGCGTCGACGGTCCGCTGGGCGGGGATGTTCGGGTACATCCCCACGGCGATCTGCTGGGCGAGCTCGTGGGTGCGGGTGCGCCACAGCTCGGGCATCGCCGCGAAGTACCGCTCGGCCCAGGGCTCGAGCAGGGACGGGTCGGCGGCCGTGCGGAACCCGTCGATCGCCGCCTCCTGGATGGAGTTGGGCAGCGAGCCCTCCACCATGATCTGCTCCCAGACCCGCGCCTTGGCCTCGGCCGTGGGGACCGCGGCGCGGGCGCGGGCCGCGGCGATGGCGCCGTTCTCGGTGTTGTCCTCGGCGAGCATCGCGTCCACCGCCTCGTCCCCGAGGCGTCCTCCGGCGCACAGGGCGGTGAGCACGGCCCAGCGCAGGTCGGTGTCCATCGCCAGGCCCGCCAGGGACCGGCTCCCGTCGAGCAGCTGCTCGAGCACGTCGAGCTGCTCGGCCGTTCGGGCGTGCCGGGCGAAGGCCCTGAGGAACTGCAGCTGCTGGTCGGACCCGGCCCCGGCCTCCTCGGTGAGCCGCCACAGCCGGTCGGCGGCGTCCTGCTGCACGGCCTCGCGCACCGGTTCGGCCACGTAGCCCTCCAGCACCGTCTCCAGCCGGCGCAGCTGGACCTGGATGCCGGTGGAGTCCGTCTCGTGGGCGATGTTGCCCAGCACGAGCTCCACGTATCGGCGGGCGGGGGTCTCGCCGTCGTGCACGCCGTCCCACACGGAGGCCTGGACGAGGGCCCGGGGCAGGGTCTGCTCGAAGTTCTTCAGGTGCGTGAGCGCGGTGTCCAGGGAGCACTCGTCGAGGCGGATCTTCGCGTAGGCGAGGTCGTCGTCGTTGAGCAGCACCAGGTCCGGCAGCTCCCGGCCGACCAGCTCGGCCACCTCGGTGACGGGCCCGTCGACGTCGAGCTCCACCCGGTGGGTGCGCACGAGCTTGCCCTGCTCGCCGTCGTGGTCGTAGAACCCGATGGCCAGCCGGTGCGGGCGGAGGGTCGGGTGCTCCTCGGGGGCGGTCTGCTCGATCCGGAAGGAGCGGATCACCCCGTCCTGGTCGGTCTCGAGCACCGGGGTCAGGGTGTTCACCCCGGCGGTCTCGAGCCACTTGGCGGACCACTGCTCCAGGTCCCGGCCGCTGGCCTCCTCGAGCCGGACCATGAGGTCCCGCAGCTCGGTGTTGCCCCACGCGTGCTCCCGGAAGTACCGGTTCAGCCCGGCCATGAACTGCTCCTGGCCGACCCACGCGACGAGCTGCTTGAGCACCGAGGCGCCCTTGGCGTAGGTGATGCCGTCGAAGTTGACCAGCACGTCCTCGAGGTCCCGGATCTCGGCCTTGATGGGGTGCGTGGTGGGCAGCTGGTCCTGCTCGTAGCCCCAGGACTTCTCCCCGGCCGCGAAGGTCGTCCACGCGTCCGTGTAGCGGGTGTGCTCCGCCGCGGCGAGGGTGGACATGAACTCGGCGAAGGACTCGTTGAGCCACAGGTCGTTCCACCAGCGCATGGTCACGAAGTCCCCGAACCACATGTGCGCCAGCTCGTGCAGGATCGTGATCGCCCGCCGCTCCACGCGCGCCTGCGTGGGCCGGGAGCGGAAGACGTAGAGCTCCACGAAGGTCACCGCCCCGGCGTTCTCCATGGCCCCGGCGTTGAACTGCGGGACGAAGAGCTGGTCGTACTTCTCGAAGGGGTAGGGCATCCCGAACTGCGCCTCGAAGAACTCGAAGCCGCGCTTGGTGATGCCGAACATCTCCTCCGCCTCGACGTGCTCCATGAGCGAGCGCCGGGCGTACAGCCCCAGCGGCACCGTGCGCCCGTCGGCGCTGACCAGCTCGTCGTGCACGGAGGCGTAGGGGCCGGCGATGAGAGCCGTGACGTAGCAGGGCACCACGGGCGTGGGGGAGAAGGACCACGTGGCCGCGCCGGGACCGGCCGGCACGGGCTCCGGGGTGGGCTGGGTGGAGACCACGGTCCAGTGCGCGGGGGCCGTGACGGTGAACGCGAAGCGCGCCTTGAGGTCCGGCTGCTCGAACACGGCGAACATCCGGCGGGTGTCCGCCACCTCGAACTGGGTGTAGAGGTAGACCTCGTCGTCGACCGGGTCCACGAACCGGTGCAGTCCCTCCCCGGTGTTCATGTACCGGCAGTCCGCCTCCACCGTCAGCACGTTCTCGTCCTGCAGGCCCGGCAGCTGGATCCGCGCCCCGTCGGAGACCTCCGCGGGATCCAGCTCCCTCCCGTTGAGCACCACGGAGTGCACCGTGTCGGTGATCGCGTCGATGAACGTCGAGGCGCCCGGGACAGCCCGGAAGCGCACGGTGGTCGTCGAGCGGAAGAGGCGCTCGCCGCGGGTGAGGTCCAGGACCACGTCGTAGGCGTCCACGGCGACGGTCTCGGCCCGCGTGGCCGCCTCCTGGCGGGTCAGGTTGGTTCCGGGCACTTCGGTGCCGTCCTCTCGTCGGGGGCAGGGGGCGCCCACGGCCGGTGGGCCGCAGGGATTCCGTCCATTATGTCAGCCGGGTCACCCTCCCCGCCGGAGGACGTCCCGGGCCCGGCCCCGCGCGCCAGCCACTACGCTGGTGGGCGGCCGGTCCGCGCCCGCGGATCCCGCCACGATCCCGCCCCGTTCCCGCGAACCCCAGGAGCACGCCGCCCATGCGCGTCCACATCGCCACCGACCACGCCGGCCTGGACCTCTCCCGCTACCTGGTCGAGGAGCTCGTCGCCGCCGGCTACGACCTCGTCGACCACGGCCCCGCCGAGTACGACGCCCTCGACGACTACCCCGCCTTCTGCATCAGCGCCGCGCGCGCCGTGCGCGAGGACCGGGAGGCGGGCCTGGCCTCCCTGGGCATCGTCCTGGGCGGGTCCGGCAACGGCGAGCAGATCGCCGCCAACAAGGTCCGCGGGATCCGTGCCGCCCTCGCCTGGAACCTGGACACCGCCCGGCTGGCCCGCCAGCACAACGACGCCCAGGTCGTGGCCGTCGGCGGGCGCCAGCACCCCCGGGAGGAGGCGCTGGAGATCGTCAAGGCGTTCCTCGCGGAGCCCTTCTCCGGCGAGGAGCGCCACGCGCGGCGGATCGGCCAGGTCGCCGAGTACGAGGCCACCGGGACCGTGGCGCGCCGGCTCGAGGAGCTGCGCCCGCGGGAGTTCCCCGCCGCCCGGGAGGCCTGAGTGCCGGAGGGTCACTCGGTCCACCGGCTGGCCCGCCAGTTCGCCGGCTGCTTCGTGGGCCAGTCCCTGGCCGTCAGCTCCCCGCAGGGCCGGTTCGCGGAGGGGGCCGCGGCCCTCGACGGCGCCGTCCTGGAGGGCGCCCGCGCCCACGGCAAGCAGCTGTTCCTCGACTTCGCCGGGGACCGGGTGCTGCGCTCCCACCTGGGCCTGTACGGGGCGTGGAGCTTCGGCGGCACCGAGAGGTTCCGCGGGGCCTCCTCCATCGGGGCGCCGCGGCGGATCGGCGAGCGGGAGGCCGGCGACGACGCCGCCGCCCCCACCGGCCGGCTGCGTCCGCCCGCGCCGGTGGGCGCGGTGCGGGTGCGCCTGGTCGGCGACGAGGGGTGGGCCGACCTGCGCGGGCCCACCCTGTGCGTGCTCGAGAGCCGCGCGGATGCCGAGGCCGCCCGGGCCCGGCTGGGTCCGGACCCGCTGGACCCCGGCGCCGACCCGGAGCCGTTCGTGGCCGCCGTGCGGAGCAGCCGCCGGCCGGTCGGAGTGCTGCTCATGGACCAGGCCGTGCTGGCCGGGGTGGGCAACATCTTCCGGGCGGAGTCGCTGTTCCGGTGCGGGGTGGACCCGCTGCGGCCCGGCCGGTCGCTGGACGAGCGGACCGTGCGGCGGCTGTGGGCGGAGAACGTCGCCCTGATGCGCGTCGGCGCCCGGCTGGGGCGGATCGTCACCACGGACCCCGCCGACCGTCCCGGGGTGGACGAGACCGCGGCCCGGCCCGAGCACGCCCACTACGTCTACCGGCGCGCCGGGCAGCCCTGCCGGCGGTGCGGGACCCCCGTGGCGACCGGGGAGCTGGCCGGCCGCGGCCTCTACTGGTGCCCCGCCTGCCAGGCCTGAGCCGCCCGCCCTGGGCTGCCGGTCTCGGGCCGCCGGTCCTGGGGCCCCGGCCGTGGGCCGCGGGCTCGGCCGGGGATATCCTGGTGCCATGTCCGGCTGCTGCGGCCCCGCGAACTACGCGAGCGTCTTCGGGCCCCGGGTGGCCCGCGGGCTCGCCGCCCGGTACCGGCTGCGCGGCCCGGACCGGACCACCCGCCGGCTGCTGGACCTCCTCACCGCCCAGGGCGTGGACGGGGCGTCCGTGCTCGAGATCGGCGGCGGGGTGGGCGAGGTGCAGCTGGAGCTGCTGCGTCGCGGCGCGGCCCGCACGACCAACCTCGAGCTGGTGGACTCCTACGAGACCGAGGCGGCCGCGCTGGCCGCGGCGGCCGGGGTCGATGGGCGCACGGTGCGCCGGCAGCTGGACATCGCGGTGGACCCGGGAGCGGTGGCGGCCCACGACGTCGTCGTGCTGCACCGGGTGGTGTGCTGCTATCCCGACCACGAGCGGCTGCTGGCGGCCGCGGCCGACCACGCGCAGCGGCTGCTGGTGCTCAGCTTCCCGCCCGACACCCCGGGGATCCGGGCGTCCCTCGCCCTGGTCAACGCGTTCTACCGGCTCACCGGCCGCTCGTTCCGCAACTACCTGCACCCGCCCGAGGCGATGCTGGAGGTGCTGCGCGCCCACGGGCTGCGCCCCGTCCACGCCCACCGCGGTCGGCTCTGGCGGGTGGTCGGCCTGGTCCGCTGACCCGGCCGCGACCCGCCCGGCGAGCGGGCGGGCGGGCCGGGCGCGGGGTGCCGGCGTCGCGCCGACGACGAACGCCCCGGTCCGAGCGGTCCGGGGCGTTCGGGCACAGGAACGTGCGGGGAGGGGATGACGGGAATCGAACCCGCGTAATCAGTTTGGAAGACTCCTGACGCATCCACTGTCTTGCCTGGTCAGAGGGGCCTGGGTGCCCTGACCGTGGCCTAAATTGGCCTTACTGGTCCGCACTATACCCCACCAGTCCGCACCACATGGGCCACGTTAGGCCACGGCCACGCCGGGGACATGTGAACGGTTACGGACGGCGCGGAGGCCTAATGCGGAAGCGCGACCGTCCGTGCCCGATCGGTCTCAGCTGCGCAGGCGCCGGCCTCACCGGCGCCGGGACAGGCCACCGCCCGGCCGGGCCCCGGAGGGCTCGGAGTCATTCGACCGGCAGCAGATACACCGACAGCACGCTGGCGAGCAGCCCCACGGCTGTGCCCAGGGCGACGGCCAGACCTTGCCGCCAGTAGCCGGAGAGCTGTTGAACGACGATGAGTTCCAGGGTCGTGTCGTCGCCTCGGCTCACGGACTCCTCCCAACTTGCCAAGGTGACGACAGGGAGTCCGGCGTCTTCGAATTCCCGCCGGTGCTGTCGATCCAGCTCTTGCCGTTCGTGGCTCCGTCCCCAGGCCACCGATGCATCACTGGGGTACTCGGTCGGGCCGTACTCGCGCAGGAACGTGCGCTCGGCCTCGGCTTCCTGGGCGGCGTGGCGTTCCGTCAGGGTGCGGCGCATCTCCTCGCGGCGCTGGATGCGTCGCATCTCGTTCCTGAGGCGGAACCAGGCGGTCACGAGACCGGCGATCTGGAGGACAGCTCCGAGGGCGTACAGCGCGGCAATGATGAAGGCAGTCACCGCACCAGCGTGCCTCACGAATGCGCGCAAACCTGGTAAGGCGGCCTGGGGGCGGTAGACGTCACGGACTTCGTTCCGGGCAGTGCTCCGGAGCGGGGAAAGGCCGCCGGAACGGTTCACGGACCCCCGGGAACATGGCAGGGGACCGGAGCCGCCCAGCGGCCTCGGGACGGCTCCGGTGGCCTCCGGTGCCGTCCGGGGGTCAGCGTAGCTCGGAGGGCGGACAGCCTAGCGAGGGTGCGGGACAGAGACCGCCGGGGCGGTAAGTGGGCGACGGGGCGGCTCAGGCGCTGTGCACCAGGCGCAGGTGCGATCCGCGGACGGTGGGCGGCTCGGGTGTGGGGTCGGGTTCGGGGGTGTGGCCCGGTGGTGGTGTGGGGGTGGCGAGGGTGTCGAGCTGGGCGGCGATCCACTGGTCACGGCTGGTGGAGGCGTGCTGGTAGAGCGCTGCGGCGCGGGTGGTGGAGTGCCCGATCCGGCGTTGCAGCTCGGCTTGGGTGGCGCCCGAGACGGCGGCCAGGGTGGCCCCGGTGTGGCGCAGGTGGTGCCAGGTCACGTCCTCGCGGCCGATGGTGGCCCGGGCCGGGGCCATGATCCGGGAGCGGGCCGCGGCGTGCACGGGGGCGCCGGTGCCGGTGGTGAACACCAGCGCGTCCGGGGTCGGGCCGGTGTGGGTGGCGAGGTGGGTGGTGAGCTCGGCGGCGACGGTGGCCGGCAGGGCCACGGTGCGCCGCCCGGCGGCGGACTTGGGCGGGCCGGTGGTGATCGGGCGGCCGGGGACCTCCACGAGGGTGCGTTCCACGCGCACGGCGGTGCCGGCCTCGGCCACGTCGGCCCGGCGCAGGGCGAACAGCTCTCCGGGGCGCAGCCCGGACCAGGCGGCCACCAGCACCGCGGCGCGGTAGCGGGGTGGGACCGCGGCGGCCAGGGCGGCGACCTCGGGGACCTCCAGCGGGCGGCGTTCGGGGTGCACGGCGGTGCCGGCGCCCTTCACCTGGGCGGGGTTGGTGGCGATCAGCCCGTCGCGGACGGCTTGGCCCAGCACGGTGCGCAGCAGCCGGTAGGCCTGGGCGGCGGCGGTGCGCCCGGCGTGCGGGTCGGCCTGAGGGGGCGGGCCGGCGGTGGTGGGGCACCCGGCCGCGCTCCAGGCTGCCAGCACGGCGGCGGGCAGCTGGCCGGTGGCGGCCACGGGCAGCCCCTCGGCGGTGGCCCAGGCCCGTGCCGGGTGCCCGCTGCGCCCCGGGGCGGCGGTGGTCGCGGTGGCCGCGGCGTGGGCGGCTGCGGTCACGGCGGTGTGCCACTGGCGCACCAGCCCGACCGACAGCCCCGACAGCGGCAGCGGGCCCAGCTCCACCCGCTGCGCCCCGGTGCCCACGGCCGGGACGATCCACCGGGCGGCGGTGCGCTGGTAGAGGTCCAGGGTGCGCGGGCGCAGCTGCGTGGTGGCGTCGCGCAGGTAGGCGGCCAGGTAGTCCGCGACGGTGGTCGTCGTGGGGATCACGGCCAGCGTGTTCCCGCGCAGCAGCTCGGCGTGGACCTGCACGAGGTAGGCCTCGGCCTCGGAGCGGGTGGCGAAGGTGGTCGGCCCGGTCCGGCGAGTCCCGTCCGGGCCGGTGAACCGCACCCGGAACCGCCCCGAGGGCAGCACCGCCACCTGACCGAACGAACTACGGGGACGACGGGGGGTGCGCGAGCGGGTGGCCATGATCGGACCTTCCCGGCCTGCCTAGGCCACGTTAGGCCACGATGGAGGGCAAACCGGGGTGGGGGAGTCGCTGACTCCTCCTCAGAAAGCATCGTCTGACGTGCAACGATGCGAGAGAGGGGATGACGGGAATCGAACCCGCGTAATCAGTTTGGAAGACTGAGGCTCTACCATTGAGCTACATCCCCGGCGCCCGCTCGTGGCGGGCCTTTCCATTAACCGGCCCGGCGCGTGCGGTGTCAAATCACCGGCCGCCCTCCCCGTGCCGGGGCCGGCCCGGGGAGGACCCCGCGGAGCGGCCGCGGCGGGCCGAGGTGCGGGCCCGTCCGCCCAGCCGGTAGACTCGCCGGTGGTCCGTGCCCGTGCACCGGACCGCAGTCGTTGCAGCCGAGGCTGCAGGTACCGGGGCGTAGCGTAGTGGCTAGCGCGCCTGCTTTGGGAGCAGGAGATCGCAGGTTCGAGTCCTGTCGCCCCGACGTTGGAGCGGCTGCCCGGCCCATCGGGCAGCCGCCTCTCCGACTGTCCCGGGCCGGAGCACGGCCCCAGAACACCCACCCGACCTACCACTCAGGAGTGCAGCGGAAGTGAAGAGCGCCGTCGAGAAACTCAACCCGACCCAGGTCAAGATCGTCGTGGACGTCCCGTTCGCGGAACTGAAGCCGTTCATCGACGAGACCTACAAGTCGCTCGGGAACCAGATCCAGGTCCCCGGCTTCCGCCGCGGCAAGGTCCCGGCGCGGCTGATCGAGCAGCGCGTGGGCTTCGACTTCGTCGTCGAGAACGCGCTCAACGAGGGGCTGAACACCTTCTTCCAGCAGGCCCTGACCGAGAACGGGATCACCCCCCTGACCCAGCCGCAGGTCGAGGTCGTCGCCAAGCCGGACGAGACGAACCGTGAGGCCGACACCAAGGTCGAGATCGACGTCGCCGTGCGCCCCGAGATCGAGCTGCCCGACTACAAGGGCCTCGAGGTGGAGGTGGACGCCCGCGAGGCCTCCGCCGAGGACGAGCAGAAGGCCCTCGACGAGCTGCGCGGGCGCTTCGGCACCCTCAAGACCGTGGACCGCCCGGCCGCCGAGGGCGACTTCGTCACCCTCGACCTGCAGGCCCTGGTCGACGGCGAGGAGGTCGACGCCGCCAACGACCTGTCCTACCAGGTGGGCGCCGGCACCATGCTCGACGGCATGGACGAGGCCATCACCGGCCTGTCCGCGGGGGAGGACGCCACCTTCGAGACGAAGCTCGCCGGCGGCGAGCACAGCGGCGAGGACGCCACCGTCAAGGTCAAGGTCACCGCCGTGAAGGAGCGCGAGCTGCCCGAGGCCGACGACGAGTTCGCGCAGCTGGCCTCCGAGTTCGACACCATCGAGGAGCTCAAGGAGGACCTGAAGAAGCAGGCCGCCGAGGGCACCGTCGTCGAGCAGGGCGTCGAGGCCCGCGACAAGGTCCTGGAGAAGCTGCTCTCGCTGGTCGAGATCCCCGTGCCGCAGGCCGTGATCGACGAGCAGATCGCCCAGCACTTCGACAACCCGCAGGCCGAGGCCGACCACGACTCCCCGGAGCACCGGGACGAGGTCCGGAAGAACGCCGAGGACGCCTTCCGCAACGAGATCGTGCTGGACGCGGTCGCCGAGGCCGAGGAGATCGGCGTCGAGCAGTCCGAGCTGATCGACTACATCATCAACATGTCCCAGCAGTACGGCATGGACCCGAACCAGTTCGCGCAGCTGCTGGACTCCTCCGGCCAGGCCGGGCTGATGGTCGGCGAGGTCCGCCGCCGCAAGGCCCTGGCCAAGGTCCTGGAGTACGCCACGGTCACCGACACCGAGGGCAACGCGGTGGACCTCTCCGAGTTCGTCCGCCCGCAGGGCGAGGAGCAGGGCGCCGAGCAGCAGGCCGAGGAGGTCGCCCCCGAGGAGACCACCGCCGCCCCGACCCCCGGCACCGACGAGGAGTCGGCGGACTCGCCCGAGTCCCCGGAGTCGGCCGATTCGGCGGACTCCGCGGACTCGGCCAAGTGAGGTCCTGAACCCCGCGCCGGAGGCGCCGTCGTTCCCCGGAACGGCGGCGCCTTCGCCGTCGCCGGGCCCGCCGACGGCGACCATGCGCCATCAGCGAACAACCCCGGCGCGGACCGGTTCCGGCGCGGGCCGGGCACTAGTGTTCTGTTCAGAGATCACCGGACCACACGGACGAAAGAGGCACTGTTTCATGACCTCCGCTCACGAGTCGCCGTTCGGCTCGACCCACGCCACCTCCACCGCCCCGCGCCTGCAGGGCGGCGCCCCCATGGGCGGCCAGGACGACTACGTCTACAACCGGCTGCTCAAGGAGCGCATCATCTGGCTGGGCTCCGAGGTGCGCGACGACAACGCGAACCTCATCTGCTCCCAGATGCTGCTGCTCTCGGCCGAGGACCCGCAGGCCGACATCTTCCTGTACATCAACTCCCCGGGCGGCTCCGTCACCGCGGGCATGGCGATCTACGACACCATGCAGCTCATCCCGAACGACGTCGTGACCGTGGCCACCGGCCTGGCGGCCTCGATGGGACAGTTCCTGCTCTCCTCCGGCACCAAGGGCAAGCGCTACGCGACCCCCAACGCCCGGATCCTGATGCACCAGCCCTCCGGCGGCATGGGCGGCACCGCCTCGGACATCCGGGTGCAGGCCGAGCTCATCCTGTCGATGAAGCAGCGCCTGGCGGAGCTCACCGCCGAGCAGACCGGCCAGAGCCTGGAGACCATCCTCCGCGACAACGACCGGGACAACTGGTTCGACGCCCAGCGGGCCCTGGACTACGGCTTCTTCGACCGCATCGCCAGCTCGGCCGGGACCATGACCGGCGGCGGCGGGACCATGAAGGACCAGGACTAGGACCTCGGCGGTCCCGCCCCCACGACCCGGCAAGCACCCCAGACTCTCGAGGATCTCAACGATGACCTACACCTACGGACCTTCGTCCACGGCCGGTTCCGCGGCCGCCCTGCCCACCAGCCGCTACGTGCTCCCCGACTTCGAGGAGCGCACCCCCTACGGGTACCGCCGGCAGAACCCCTACACCAAGCTCTTCGAGGACCGGATCATCTTCCTGGGCGTGCAGGTCGACGACGCCTCGGCCGACGACGTGATGGCCCAGCTGCTGGTGCTCGAGGCCCAGGACGCCGACCGGGAC
This sequence comes from Kocuria sp. SM24M-10, assembly GCF_001027955.1. Lineage (NCBI taxonomy): Bacteria > Bacillati > Actinomycetota > Actinomycetes > Micrococcales > Micrococcaceae > Kocuria > Kocuria sp. SM24M-10. The sequence continues at coordinate 36,126 of NZ_LDNX01000136.1, forward strand.
ATCACCATGTACATCAACTCCCCGGGCGGGTCGTTCACCGCGATGACCGCGATCTACGACACCATGCAGTTCATCCGCCCGGAGATCCAGACCGTGTGCCTCGGGCAGGCGGCCTCCGCGGCCGCCGTGCTGCTGGCCGGCGGCACCCCGGGCAAGCGCCTGGCGCTGCCCAACGCCCGCGTGCTCATCCACCAGCCGGCCATGTCCGGTCAGGGCGGCGGGCAGGCCTCCGACATCGAGATCCAGGCCAACGAGATCATGCGCATGCGCGAGTGGCTCGAGGAGACCCTGGCCCTGCACTCCGGCAAGAGCGCCGAGGAGGTCAACCGCGACATCGAGCGCGACAAGATCCTCACCGCGGCCGCCGCCAAGGAGTACGGGATCGTGGACCACGTCCTGGAGTCCCGCAAGATCCACAAGCCCGCCACCGTCACCGTCTGACGCGCGGCACCCGTCCCGCCGGAGCCCCGGT